>JACPIY010000086.1 GCA_016187835.1 Deltaproteobacteria bacterium
GATGACTGGTTATAAAGACCAAGGTAGAAAGGATGCCTAAAAAGATATAAGGGTAAAAACAAAATGACGGAAGAAAGATTATAAAAATCACTTGCACAACTTTTTCATAGATGACAAATGAGACTGTCGTTTTGACCGACTTCTTGTCATTTCGACCCCGTGAGATAATTTCATATCTCATGGGGGAGAAATCTTAGCCTTCGAGGAATGACATCTTTTGTCAAATTGCTTCGCGGAATTTATTCCTTCGCTTTGCTCAGGACGGGCTCTGAGGTACCGAAGGGCTCAGAGTGACAGCCTTGAGAATTTTGACAGAGGGTGAAAATCGTGCTGACATAGTCCGACGGAATAAATCTTGATTATAACAGTTTAATGATTTTTAGTGCTTTAAATGGCCATTCTATTAACCTAAACTTTCTGAGAATTGTAGGAGAAACGGTCAGGTTGCTCCTACTTTAATGTGCGATTCTATTTTATTTTCTTAACAAAACTTTCTATCATCTCAGTCGCCTTCTTGAGTTGCTCTCTCCATCTTTCTTGAATCTTCTGTGAATGTTGGATGTATTCTGTAACTTTGCTTGGTAAGCTCATATCTGATAGCAGCTTATTGGCTTCTTCTGTTAGCTTCTTTTGCTCTTCTATTGTCTGTTGTATTACCTTCTCCATTGTTTCTACAACATTTTGCACCCAGGATTCCTGAAATTTTTTGAATTCCCCTAAGAGCTTCTGTTGGTATTCTAAAATAGGCTTAGCCATTTTTTCACTTCTTTGTTGATAATCTAGAAATGGCTTTGCCATTTTTCCCATTTGCTTGGGATACTCAAAGAACTGTTTTGCTAATTTCTCCATTTCTTTCCTCTGCTTCTCTAAAATCTCAATAAAATCAGCAGATGGTTCTTTAGTGCTCTTCTTTTTTGACAAATTCTTTTACCTCCTTTCTATGTCTTTTATACCCCCAATAGTAGCATGAAGTCCAAACTATGTCACGCTACTCGTGCGCTCTTATAATTATCGCATAATTGAATTTCTTAAATCAAGCTAATTCTTGAAGTGCCATAGAATCATCACAAGCTTATGAAGACCGTAGCTGGTAAAGATTTGTGTACTTCCTTTTAACTCGGTAATTCCTCGTAGATTGTTAAGGGGTTTCCATCGTCATTGCCAGCACATTCACTTCGTTCAGTGTAAACTCAGCGAAGCAATCTCTTGTTTCATTCATTTGTCATGTCGAACGCACGTGAGACATCTAGATTTCTCGTTTCACTCGAAATGACAAATTCAGTATGAGATTGCTTCGTCGCGGAGTCTATCCTGAGCCTGTCAAAAGGGCTCCTCGCAATGACTGGTTAGATGGCTTAGTGAGTTTGATTAAGAATCGGGTTTGGATAGAAGTGATTAAAAATTAAAGCACACCTAATAATATTTCGGATATGTGTTAAATTGATTGTCGCAACAAGATAATTGTGATCGAGAATAAACCTACTTTACCTTTCCTTATATTTGATGGTGATTGTGCGTTTTGTCGCCTCTGGATTGACTATTGGAAATCGTTAACCGGAGATCGTGTAATATATGCTCCCTTTCAGAAAGTTACCGGTGAGTTTCCAGAGATACCTTTAGAGCAATTTGAAAAATCCGTACGGCTTGTGATGCCAAGCGGCGAAGTATTTAAGGGTGCCGAGGCTGTGTTCCGTGCTTTAACTTATGCACCGGGTAAGGGAGGGTTATCTTGGATGTATAAAGCTATCCCAGGCTTTTCTTTTATTTCAGAAGCTATATATCGTCTGATTGCAGCGCATCGGCCTTTTTTCCTTAAGGTAACTCGAATTCTCCGGGGGAATGACCTTGGGCCTCATTCGTATTTTCTCTCACGCTGGCTTTTTTTGAGACTGCTCGGAGTTATCTATTTCATCGCTTTTTTTTCATTTTGGATACAACTTTCTGGTCTCATCGGGAGCGACGGGATTCTACCTGCCGAGAGATTTCTTGAGATAGTTAAGTTCAACCTGGGATCAAAAGCCTACTGGCTGGTTCCAACACTGGCATGGTTTAACGCTCACGACGTGTTTCTCCAATTTCTTGCGCTTGGGGGGACATTGTTCTCAGTACTTGTTATCTTCGGTGTTTTGACTATACCGGTCTTGGCGGTCTTATGGATTTTTTATTTGTCACTGGTGAGTGCGGGCCAGGTTTTTATGTCTTTTCAGTGGGACAACTTACTTTTAGAAGCCGGATTCCTGGCTATTTTCATGGCACCTTTACAAGTTTTGCCACGGCTTTCTCGTGAATCGGCTATACTTTGGCTTTTCAGATTTCTTTTATTTCGTCTCATGTTTTCTTCAGGATTGGGAAAGCTCACTAGCGGAGACCCAACATGGCGCAATTTCACCGCACTCGATTTTCATTACTTCACTCAGCCGCTTCCTACGCCGATAGCATGGTACATGTATCAACTTCCTGAGTGGTTTCATAAGCTCTCGGTTGGGTTCATGTTTTTCATAGAGCTTGTGATGCCGTTTTTTATTTTTGCTCCCCGGCGACTTCGTTTTATTGCAGGCGCGGGGATTATTCTTCTGCAGGTTTTCATAGCCATGACAGGAAACTATACCTTCTTTAATTTGCTTACTATCGCCCTGTGTGTGTTGCTTTTTGATGACGCCTTTCTGCGAAGGTTCTTTCCCAAGAAAATAAAAGAGGCTATGGAGATAAAGCGATTAATCAATGATTCCCGTTACACATTCCCCTATAAAAAACTAGGGATAGGCATTTTGGCTGCAATTATCATTTTCCTGGGATGCATCCAGCTCAGTGGTGTGGTCATCGGATCACGAAACCTGCTTCGTATATTTCAGCAGACGTTTCTTTGGGTCTCTCCTTTCAGGATTGTAAATAACTACGGCCTATTTAGAATTATGGCCACGTCCCGTCCTGAGATAATTATCGAGGGAAGTAACGACGGGGAAAATTGGCTTGAATACGAATTTAAACACAAGCCAGGGAATCTCAAAAAAGCACCCCCGTGGGTACAACCGCATCAACCCAGGCTCGATTGGCAGATGTGGTTTGCCGCCTTGGGTAATACTCAAAATAATCCCTGGTTCGTCAATTTGATGGAGCGAATACTTCAGGGTTCACCACATGTTCTCAGGCTTCTTGAAAGAAACCCATTTCCTGAACAGCCACCAAAATACCTTCGGGCCTTGCTTTACGAATATCGCTTCACCGACCTTGATACCAAGCGTGCCACCGGTGACTGGTGGCAAAGAGAGTTAAAGGGGACATATTTCTATCCTATTTCATCGAATGGTGAGTAGAAAAGGCTCTAGGCTGCAGCCTTGGCGGAATCCTTTAGAATTTCAAAATAATGTTTGGGGCATTTGAAAATTAATTGGGTAACAATATTCAGGTTAGCTCACCAGTCCCTTCGATAGAACTCAGGGCAGGCTTGCTGGTGAGTGTTGTGCGGGCTCAATAGAACAAATTGCAACGAGCAAGCCTGTCATGAGGAATTATGCTAAAAAGGGGCTTAAGAATAAACGGTTCCCTTCTTATAATAAAGAGAAACGAAGGAGGGAACCGTCATGGATAAACAAGACATAGATTACACAAATCAAGATTTTTTTCTAGGTATAGATGTGCATCATA
>JACPIY010000072.1 GCA_016187835.1 Deltaproteobacteria bacterium
CAATCTTTGGGAGGTTAACATCTACACCCTGATACAGAATTGGGGCTGTAACCATAAAAATTATAAGAAGCACAAGCATTACGTCAACAAAAGGAGTGACGTTGATTTCCGAAAGCACTGTGCGGCCTTCGTTGTTGTTTTTCATCACCATATTCGGTTTCCTCTACATCTTTGTAAGGTATCTCTCTACTATATTCAGAAATTCCGCAGAAAAGTTCTCCATATCCACGGCTATTCTTTTTACTCTGTTCACAAAATAATTATAAGCGACAACTGCTGGAATTGCAGCAGCAAGACCGATAGCGGTGGCAATCAGCGCCTCGGCGATTCCTGGAGCTACAGCCTGAAGAGTCGGCACCCCTTCGCGGCTTGCAAGTCCGATAAAGGACGTCATTATTCCCCAGACGGTGCCAAAAAGACCGATAAAAGGAGCCGTGCTTCCTGTTGTCGCAAGAAAGATTAAGGAGCCTTCAAGCCTTGATATTTCTGATGCCATCGCTTTTTTCATCGCTCTTTCTACAAGCTCTACAACCTCTAGTTCAGGCGAAACTATATCAGGGTTTGTTTTAGGTTCAGGGTTTTGAGATGATCCGCTTGTTCTTGATTTTCTAATCTTTAGAAGTTCTCCGTATCCGGCTCTAAAAAGCTCGGCAATTGGTCCCCTCAGATGCCTTGTTGACGAAAACAGGTTGCCAAAGTTACCGCTGACCTGATAAGAATCTAGAAATCTATCAGACTCCTTTTCCGCTCTTCTAAGTATGAAAAGCTTAGAGAATATGATCATCCAGGAGACTATGGACATAAAAACTAACACTGCGAGGACGACTTTAACTACGGGACCCGCCGTCGAAATAAGGCTAATTACTTTAACCTGTTCTTGTGGAGCTTCCGCAATCTGCAGAACAAAATATATAGAGTTTATCATTTTGTTTAACCTTTCTGATATATAAAATGAGGAACCTAGCTCAACTATAAACCAAGAACTTTAAAATACTGAAAACGTTTCATAGAGAATAAATTTTCCTGGTATATGGCTCAAAATCAAATTATTTTTACCTTTATATATTATACTGATCCTAAATAGCATAAGAATTCAGGAAAAAATAATTCTTTAGAATCATGCTGATGTTATTGATCATATAACGCTTGATTTGTTAAATTAGAAGACAATGCTTATAAGAATTAGAAAATCTGTGGAGGTGATTTATGAAAAAGGTGATGCTTATGGCCTTTTTCCTTACCATGTGTTTATTTCTCCATTACAACTACCCTCTTGCCGAGGAAGGCAGGTACCAAGTCGTTGTAGAAGAGAGCTATTACGCCGTTAGCCCTGAGAATGAAGACAAATTTGTTGAAATTTATAAATCCAAAGTTTTTCACTTTTGGAAGGAGATGAAAAAGATGGGTTTGATTGATGGCGATATTAAAATGTATTCGCAGAGGATTCATACGCTAAAGCCTCATTGGACTTTCAAGACCGTAGTTAGGTTTAAGAGCTACAGTGCCATAGATAAGTGGCTAGAAAAAAGAGAGGAAGTCTTCAATAAACTCTTTCCTGGCGAAGGCGGATATAAGGAGCTTGGAAAAAAAATCAAGGCTATTACCGAAGAGCACTGGGATGAGTTTATAAGAGAAATTCCATTGGAGTAGAATTTATTTACACATTAATCAAATCGTATAAACTCTATCTCTAAGCACAAACAATGAGAAACAATGCAATCCCTAAGGGTAAACCTATAAAACGGTTTGTGATATTCGTGGTCTTCCTCCTTTAAAATTTGCCGTTGAAATAATTCATATAAGAATTATTTGAAGGGAGTGTTAAATTTTTCTTAAGATTTAGTTAAATAACTGATTTGGATATTAAGGAGGGATTTTTGAAAAAACCCAAATCATGCAGGAAGCGTAATTATAAATCTGCTTCCCTTCCCTACCTCGCTTTCAACCTCGATTTTCCCACCATGCATGATTACAATGTGCTTTACTATGCTAAGCCCAAGCCCTGTGCCGCCGACTTTTCTTGAACGTGTTTTATCAACTCTATAAAAACGCTCAAAAATTCTAGCAAGATGCTCTTTCGGTATTCCAATGCCCGTATCTATAACCTCTATCCTGAACTGTGAATTTGGATGCTTAATCTCCACTCCTATAGTGCCTCCCTCAGGAGTATATTTGACCGCATTATCTACCAGGTTTATAAACATCTGCCCTAGAAGAAATCCATCTCCCCGAAACTTGGGCAAATTCTCTTTAATGTCAACAGATACTCGAAGACCTTTTTCTTCCACCTTACTTTTCAAAGCTTCGAGTGACGAATATACAATTTCTTTAAAATCAATTTTCTCAAAGTTGGCTTTGGGTTCTTCTTTCAATGGAGCACTCTTTCTTTCAATCTCGGAAAGCAAAAGAAGATCAGACACTATGTTTATAAGCCTGTCGGTATGTCTCCTTATTATATTAAGAAAATGACTTCTTTCATCAGGGTTTTCATATGCGCCTTCTTCTAGTGTTTCAACATACCCTTTTATAGCGGTAAGTGGAGTCCTGAGTTCATGAGACACATTTGCAACAATATCTGCTTTAATCTTTTCCAGCCTTTTAAACTCTGTAATATCAAACATCACGACTATCGTCTCTTTTTCCAGGGAACCTAAGGGAATAGCGCTTGCAATGTAATATCTCTCTGTGGGATAAAAAAGGGAAATCTCTTTTTTCTCAGACAACAGGTTTTTTATCGAATTCTCTATCAGCTCCATAATCTCTCTATTTCTTAGAACCTCCCAGTAGGGTTTTCCAAGGGGAGTATCCTTTATTGCTAGCATATCTTTTAGAGCATGATTCATGAGAATAACCTTGCCATCATTTGCCACGACCATTACCCCTTCACTCATTGCAGTTAGAACGGCTTCGAGTTGACTTTTCTCGATAGAAACCTGTCTAAATAGCTCGTCCAATTTTTCGGCCATCGTGTTTAGAGCCAGATTAAGCTTTCCGATTTCCCCTTTTCTATCCGAAATGGGAACACTTACATTGAAATTTCCTTCTGCAATCTGTTCGGATAGACGGATGCTTTTCTCAAACAATTTTGTGAAGGCCTTGGATGAGGCATAAGAAAGAATTAGCGCGAGGAGTGTTAGTATTAAACCCAGGGATATTACTTGTGACTTTATAGAGGCGAATGTTTCTTCAAGGGAGATAAGGGGAAGAGCTGTGCGAACTATAGCCAGAGCTTTGCCTGTATTATCCTCTATTGGAACCGCGACGTAGAACATATGCTTTTTAAGAGTCGTGCTATACCGTATCCCTTCTCCGATTCCTTTGGAGATTGCATCTTTTACTTCGGGTCTATTCGCGTGGTTTTCCATCACTTTAGGGTCCTTTTCCGAATCACCGATTACGACTCCATCCTTGTCTATTACGGTAATCCTTATACCGGTTTTTTCCCCGATTTGTGAAACTATCAGGTCTATTTCTTGCGTTCTGTTCTCACGGATTTGGTTCTTAATGACTTCTCTTAGCAAATTATCTGTGGTGAGTAGCCTTTCTTTTGTGAGCGATTTATCGTGTTTTTTTAGTTCGATGATTGTAAATGTAGTGAATAGAATTAAGACTAGGGCTATGATTAAAAAGTTTGTAAGGAACTGTCTCCAGAATATTCTCAAATCTCTAACTTATAGCCTATTCCTCGTATTGTTTTTATCAAGCTCCCGGTTTTGCCGAGTTTTTCTCTTAAGTTTTTTATGTGGACGTCAATGGTTCTATCGTAAACCAGTTTGTCATCTCCCCAGAGTCTTTTCTTTTTAAGGAGTTGATCTCTTGTGTATACTCTTCCCTGTCCTTCCGCAAGCACTTCGAGTATTTTAAATTCGGTTGTTGTAAGGTCTATTTTCTTCCCATCAACTGCTGCTTCAAATTTCTCTTTATCTATTGAAAGAGAACCAAGCCTTATTAGTTTTTTATCTTCTTCTTTATTGCTAGCTCTTCTCAGTATGGTTTTTACCCTCGCCACGAGTTCTCTCGGGCTAAAGGGCTTTACCATGTAGTCGTCTGCACCGAGCTCAAGCCCAACTACGACATCCGCTTCTGTAGCCTTTGCGGTAAGCATAATTATTGGAAGCGATGATGTGCGGGCTTTACTCTTTAAAATCCTGCATATCTCAAGCCCGTCTATTCCAGGAAGCATTAAATCGAGAACCGCAAGGTCCGGTATTACGGATTCTATGTATGAAAGAAAATCCCGGCCGTTATAAAATTCCTTAACTTTAAATCCCTCTCTTTTTAAGTGGTGGCTTACGAGCTCCACTATGTCTTCTTCGTCATCTACTATAGCTATTATGTTATCGCCCATTGAGCCTTCGCCTAGGTTATTTAGAAAATGTTAAGAATATTATAGTTTCTGGCTCTTTCTTTGCAAGAAAATTCATCAAACTTAACTCAATCTTAACATTTTTTTCATACAAAATTAATTTTGTCTCTTTAATCTTCCAAGCACAAATCAAATAAAAAGGAGGAGGAAGTGATGAACAAACTAATTAGGGCAGGAGCTATAGGACTGCTCCTTTTGCCGCTTTTTCTAGCCGTAAATTCGCAGGCACAATCCCGAAACACCCAGATAGAGGAGCTAAAGAGGCAGATGGAGGAAATCCAAAGGCAAAACCAGCAGCAAATCGATGAGCTTCGGAGAAAGGTAGAGGAGCTTGAGGCTCAAAAACAAGCCGATCAAAAAAAGATTGAGAAGCTTGCTATCCAGAAGGAAGAGGAGGATAAGGACGCTTGGTGGAGAAACATTATGATGGAGTACAAAAAGCCGGGGGATGGTTTGACTATCAAGACGAAAGACGGAAACTACAAAATGAGGTTTAGAATGCGAGGTCAGTTTCAATTCTCGGTCAACGATACAGACCAAGAGAATACCGCCACTGATTTTAGGGTAAGAAGATTGAGATTACTTTGGGATGGAAACGCATTTAGACCATGGCTACTTTACTATATACAGCTAGATGTCACAGACGATCTTGTATTGAGAGACATGTATTTTGACATCGCATACAATACCATGTTTGCTCCAAGGGTGGGTCAATACAAGGTTCCCTTTTCCAGAGAGGAACTTAACTCGTCTTCCGAGCTACAGCTTGTAGAAAGGTCAATTGTGAACGATGAGTTTGCTTTTGGACGTGATAGAGGTGCTTCGATCTACGGAGTTCTGGGAAATTACATCACTTACGGGGCCGGTATATTCAACGGAGATGGAAGAAATGGCGTTAGTGCCGATTCCAATCTCCTTTACGCGGGAAGAATAATGTTTACACCGTGTTGTGGAGAGCTGAAATATGGCGGCACTTTCCCAGCAGGTGGCGATTATAAAATTGAGCCTAACTTTGGTGAAGATAAGCCTCTTATCGCCTTTGGCGCGGCCTTTGCCGTGATACCAGGGCTTAACATTGGGAATAAAACTCCAGATAACGACATTGATGTGAGATTCGATGAGATATTTGGCGGAGCCGTAATAGACGCGGGAGGTGCGGAGGCTGACGTATTCGCATTGACCGCAGATGTTAACTTCAAGTACTCGATTTTCAGCGCCGAGGCAGAATACCAGTTTAGAAATTTAGACCCTGATGGTGCTTTTGAAGAAGCAACCGACCACGGATTTAGAGTCCAAGGAGGTCTCTTTATTGTTCCTGAGTTTATAGAGGTTGCAGGGAGATTTGCCTATATAGCTTTTGATGATGATATTGATGGTAGGGAGTCGAGATATGAGATAACCCCCGGACTTAACTTCTATTTGTCAAATAGCCATAAGTGGAAGGTACAGTTAAGTTACTCTTTCATCAAGGATGAAGATACGGATGGCGGTGAGATTGATCAAAACGTGCTTAGGGCACAGCTTCAAGCTTATTTCTAATTTGGTTTAAATAAGCCTTCCTCTTATCCCTTCTCCTTGGTCCCCAAGACCCGACGCAGGCAATTTCCTTCTGTCGGGTCTTTTTTGTAGGTAGTTATGTGGAAATGAACCTGCCTGTGGTAAGTTAGGCGAAGCCTTATTAGCTCAAAACGAGGGCAATCGCAACGACTACGCTTGCAAATCTTGTGTCATTTTATTTTGTATTTCAATGCTGGTTTGTTACTCGGAATGCAGCTAATTTCGGAATGCAGCTAATTAAGGAAGGTATTTGTAGGTTACCTAGGATTTATATAAATATTTGTAGCCACTAGCTAGGATTAAGATACTGTCTCTCATCTATTACGCCCCCTAACACCAGTATAGATACTAACCTTCTTATAGTATATTTAGGTAATGTGCTTTTTTCTAAATCTCTTACAGTGCTTTCAATATCATATTTAATCCTCTTTATGTTTGCCGCTCCATCTTCTATAACGGCGTAAGA
>JACPIY010000073.1 GCA_016187835.1 Deltaproteobacteria bacterium
ATCTGAGAAAGATCCCTTATGTGGAGTTCGACACGTTTTTTTAACGACATAGCGATTCTTTCTTTTAAGTCTCTTAGGTCCTGGACAAGCTCGCTTTTTTCTCTCACCGCAATTTCTGCTGCCATGGAAGGTGTGGAAACGCGCAGGTCCGCTACAAGGTCGGAGATCGTAATATCAATTTCGTGTCCCACAGCAGAGATTAAGGGAACAGGGGACTTAACAATTTCCCTAGCTACGGCCTCTTCATTAAAAGCCCAGAGGTCTTCTTTTGAGCCTCCGCCCCGGGCCAATATAATTAAGTCAATTCCGTCAATTTGATAGAGCCTGTTTAGGGCATTTACGATCTCGCGAGGGGCGTCCTCTCCTTGAACCCGCGTTGGGGAGATAAGTATCTCGAGATTTGGGAATCTTCTTCCCAGAACTTTTAAAATATCTCTTATCGCCGCTCCTGAGGGAGACGTAACGACTCCGATTCTTTCAGGAAGAAATGGTAGAGGACGTTTTCTCTCTTGGGCAAAGAGGCCTTCAGCTAAAAGTTTTTCCTTTAGCTGCTCAAGGGCAAGCGCCTGTGCTCCAACTCCTTTTGGCTCTATATATCTGACGTTTATTTGATATATTCCCTGCTTTTCATAAACCCCTACCTGCCCACAGCATATAACTTCCATCCCATTTTCCGGTCTAAACTTTATATATTGGTTTGACCCTTTGAAACAGACGGCCGAGATTTGACTGCCCTCGTCTTTCAAAGAGAAATACCAGTGGCCGCTTGCATAAGTGTCTCTAAAGTTTGAAATCTCACCCGCAACCCAGACGTAATCGTATCCTATTTCGTCTTCTATTATCTCTTTAATCCTTGTCGTAAGCGAGGAGACCGTATAGATTTCGCCGGTGATGAGATTGAGGAAAGAGGGATAATCATTCATTTAAAAAGTATTTTGGATGTGAGCAGGATAGTCAAGTTGTTTCATTTCTATTTGCAAATAAGGGGTTACGCAACGTCAATATTGAAATGTAACTGATGAAAATGTGCCATATTGTAGGGGCAATTCTTGTGATTGCCCCTACAATTCATCCAGGGCGAACGCAAGGTTCGCCCCTACAAATATTTGTTAAAAATATTTCATGGCAGTTAGAAAAACATAAATGGCGAGCAGAATAAGAATAATCCTGAATATCATTCTTCCAAACCCGCCAATACCCCTCTTGATAGGTTCGCCGCAAATAGGACAAGTATTGGTTTTCATTGTGATTTCATATCCGCATTCGTCACATTTTGTGAGAGACATACTTTACCATCTCACCTTCTTATATGTTTTTCTCTTTTATAGTTATTCAACTTCTTTTAATTTATATTATTTGAACCCGGATTCCTTGCTTTTCTAGGAACTCACTCCTGTTTTATTACGATTCAGGTTCTCAAGATTTAATTCTTTAGGTTCTTGATAAATACTTGGTAACTTGTTGTTTATAAATGTGATAGCCCCTTGATGAGACAAAACCTCCTTCACCAAAAATTTATCATAGAAACTTAGACCAGCTCCAACTACGTTTCCAACTTGTGGAATAAAACCTATGGCGGTAGATGCAGCCAACTTATGGTTTTGCTTAGATACTTCTGCAATAAAAGACTCTGAAGAGAAGCGAACAATTCGACTAGCAACTGCTTCTCTTAGTTTTTGCGACTGTTTGGAGGAAATATCTTCAATTTGATTAAGCACCTGAAGGTTGTTATGGGTGAATTGTTTTTGCTCTTTTTGATAATCGGGCTTTCTCTCTCTTGGAGCATCATAAGGATAAATGCTCAAAGGATCAATACAATTATGAACAAAGTGGAAGATTCCCTTTTTTGGTTCTATATTCGGATGCATTACCTATTTGACCAGTAGATCCGAATCCTAAAAAAGTCTCAGAATGAATTAAAAGGCTCCCTGATTTTAGTAATTCCAGAACTGGTGTATAACCGAAAAGCCTAACTAAATGAAGGATTTCTTGAAGACGAATACTATCGAGAATATATTTGTCAAAAAGAATTAATCGCTCAAGAAATTCCTCTACTAAAAAATTAATTTCTAGTTTTGTCCCCTCCTTACGATTTGCACAAGGGGCTAATAATCGAGTTCTTCGGTCCATTTCAATCTTCTATTCCATCGGGTTTACTACCTCAACCCTCCTCAGAGCCGGAGCTACAAGATTTGGATGGTATTTGCTGATCTCTTTAGCGAGGATTCCCACTATATTTTTAATATCCCACTGCGCGCCCTCGGACATTCTGAGGTTAGTAAGATGATAAAGCTCCCAGAGGTCAAAGCTTCCTATGACACGCCTGTTGTGGGCGTTTGTGACAACGTAGGGAGCGATCTCAGTAAGATTTTCATTCATTAGTTTCCCATAAAGCTCCTCGCTTTTCAGTGTAGCTTCACGAAGGAGCTCCTCCGCTCCTGCCTGCTCTACATTTGGCGGCATTGTAATTCCGTTTGATACGCTCGGCTCCTGAGTGATCCAGTTTACTTTCCTGTGCCGAAGAAGCTGATGCCAACAAGCCTCGCTAATGACAAACTCAGCTTCATAGTTTATTAGCTTAAAAACATTCATTGGATTATCATGCTTTCCAAGTTTTTCTATTGCCTTTTTAAGAACTATTAATTTACTTTTCCAATCTCTTCTATCTATTTCTCTCTCAATCTCCTGGTAACTTAAATCAGAATGTTCAAAGAGAATCCCCATTACCATTTTATCGATTGCCGATTCTTCGGGATTAGACAAGCCCTTACCAACCCAGTCGAGTAGTTTAACTCCGCTTCCAGTTTTGCTTTCTTGTTGCGGGATAAGAATAGACCGAGCTATGCGCTCAAGTTCTTCTCCGGTTTCTTTGATGTACTTGTTTTTATTTGCATATTTGAGCAGCGTGGGGACGGAAAACCTCACTTCCTGTTTTATTTCCTCTGCTCTTTTTCTTGCTTCCTTGTACTTGCTTGAAAGCAGCTTTGTTAAGGTATCTTCAATTGCTCTCGCATTAGCTGTTATTCCCAAATTGGTATAGGTTGCAAGACTGAGAGCGTATCTTGCATCCTCAAAAGCGATCTTCTCTAATGCTCTGAGGTGAGCCTTTTCTTCTCCTCCTTGTGGAATGGGAATACTACGCTTTAGAAAATCGTAGAGCTTATCGTTTATTTGAACGTAAGTATCATACAGATAATCGTTAAGCTCTATATACTCACTCAGCAAAGAGGGTTTTTCATTTAGTTCATCGGGAACATAGAAATCGCCTTTTTGGGGTTTCTGGTATCTCTGAGAATATTCGGTGAATGAGAGATACTCATTGGAAAGCTCAAGTAGCGATGAAAAAAGGCGTGATACCCTTTCAATTCCTATGTGAACGGCGGCGTGCTCTGCAACGGACGCATGACCATAATTAAGAACCCATTTCTCGTGAAATTTTGCAGCCCTTTCCTGCCCGAACTGCTCTTCTTTTATTACTGTTCCTATGTTGTCCCTAAAACCCTTGGGACTCCTGCTCACATAGGCGAATATTACAGCCACAACCTCTTCGGGAAGGTTACTTACAGTGTAAATATCTCTATCGGTGTTTGAGACGTATTTTTTTATTTCATCGAGGTTTAAATCTTTTCCCTCTGCCATCTTACACTCCTAATGACTGTCATCGCTAGCTTTAGCGATCCCGTCTTTTGGGATTGCTTCGTCATGGAGTTTATCCTGAGCACATTCCCTACACTCAGTGTAAACTCCGTCGAAGGGTTCTTTGCAATGACAGACTACGTTATGATCTTTTAAAAAACTCAAGTTAATTCAAGAAAGTTTTATAAAGAATATAGGAGATGTAACTTCTTTACAACAGGCGAGTTCAAGCTACTGGAATTCCTTCTTTTAGCTTTTTTACTATATAAGGAAGTATCTGACTGGGCTTTCCATAGATAACAGCATCCACGTAATCATCTGCAGGGCTTTGTCTCTCGCTGATTATAACAACCTTAGCACCTTTTTCTTTTGCAAGGGTGGGAAATGAGGAAGCGGGTTGATTCTCAAGGAAAGCACCGACAATGAGAAAAAGGTCACAGTAATGAAGACGCATCCATGCTTCTCTCACTTCCCAGTGAGGAAGCGGTTGCCCGGGAAAGGAGATCGGGGGTTTTAAAATGTCACCGCCGCATTGCTCGCATTCGGGGATATCTTTTCCTTGCTTTTCAAGAGCGGCTAGAATGCTATCCATCGTGTAGTCCTTTCCACAACTCGTACAAGTCACCCAAAGCATTGAGCTATGTAGCTCTATTACTAGTGAGTTTCCAGCGCGATGATGAAGTCCGTCTGTTGTTTGAGTAAAAAGACAATCGAGATATCCGAACATCTCGAATTCGGCGAGGGCTTCATGTGCGGGGTTTGGTTTGGCGTTTACAAGCACGGGATAAATCTCTTTTATCTTTTTCCAGTACTGCGCTCTTACCTCTCGACTTGCGCGAAAGTCTCTAATAGGCGGATTGATTCTAGGGTCAGAAAAGTCGGGCACGCCGGATTCAGCAGAAAGTTCCGCCCCTGTGAGAACAATGATTTTTTGCGATTCTTTAATCCAATCAATTACAATTTCCAATACGTCTTTTTCCATAATGTACGATTATACTATTTACAGACAAAAACTGTCAAACACTTTGATATTTTGTTAGTGTTCTTACTAACAAAACCATCAGCCAAAACGAAAGAAAGGGAGTGCCTGCGCTGTCCGAGGCACTCCCTGGTATAGAGAGAAGAGGGATATTGGGGAGGTGATACAATAAAAAGCCTAACAACTGAATATTAATTTTCGATTAATTCTATGTTAATGAGAGGTAAAACAATTCTCTCCGTTTGCATACGATTCTTAAATGATTAAACTAGATAAGGAGGGGGGTATGTTATGCCGGTTGAACGAAATAATGACCTACATCGAGTGGTAATCATCGGTGGCGGATTTGGCGGATTGTATGCCGCAAAGAAATTGGGGAATGCACCAGCCAGGGTGGCTCTTATAGATAAACGCAATTTTCATCTCTTCCAGCCGCTTCTTTATCAGGTGGCTACCGGCGGGCTTTCTCCGGGCGATATTTCATCTCCTCTCCGTGGGGTGTTGCAGAGGTATAAAAACATCTCGGTCCTGAATGGGGAAGTGGTTGATATAAATACAGATCAACGGAAAATCATTCTCAGCGACGGGGAAATGATTTACGATACTTTGATTGTGGCTACAGGCACAAGCCATCACTACTTCGGTCATGACGAATGGGCTCAAATGGCACCCGGCCTAAAAACCGTGGAGGACGCATTGGAGATGCGCCGCCGTATTCTTCTTGCGTTCGAGGCAGCAGAGCGGGAGCCGGATCCTGGGAAGCGTCACGCTCTAATGACTTTTATAATAGTGGGTGGCGGTCCAACTGGCGTAGAACTTGCAGGTGCTTTGGGAGAGCTTGCCAGAGGCACGCTAAAAAACAATTTCCGAAATATAAATCCGGCAGAATCAGAAATTATATTGATAGAGGGGGTAGATCGGGTTTTGCCCACCTATCCCCCTGATCTATCGGCAAAAGCAGAGACAAAACTTAAGAAGTTAGGGATTAATGTTAGAACCAACACCATGGTTACTGATATTCAAAACGATACGGTAACAGTGCGTAGCAGTGATCACACTGAGCAATTTCATGCGCGAACAATACTATGGACTGCGGGGGTGAAAGCCTCTTTTATTGGAGAAGTGCTTGCAAGGCGCACCGGAGCGAAGCTCGATCTTGGTGGGAAAGTTTTAGTAGAACCCGACCTTACTATACCGGGGCATCAGAATATATTTGTTATCGGAGACCTGGCTAATTTTTCTCATCAAGATGGAAAACCGCTTCCCGGTACTGCTCCGGTGGCGATGCAGCAAGGTGAATATGCAGCCAGAGTTATCAGGGAGAGGCTTGAAGGGAAAAATCCACTCCCATTCCGATACCGTAACAAAGGTAACTTGGCAGTTATCGGTCGTAACGCTGCAGTGGCTGATCTAGGATTCCTCCGTTTTTATGGTTTTTTTGCGTGGTTGATCTGGATTTTTATACACATTCGTTATCTGATTGAGTTTGATAATAAGGTTATTGTGCTTTTTCAGTGGGCTTGGAACTATTTTACCCGCAATCGTGGGGCCAGATTGATTACTGGTAACGATCCTTTTCCACTTGTTGAAGTTCAAGAAAAGAAGGTTGCAACGCTTGGCAAAAAGTGATGTACTTACTTCAGTAGTTCTTTTTGTCTTTGAATGCATCGAGAGGTTCATAGACTATAAGTACGCTTCTAGCCATAAAAATTGGAAATTGAAAATAAAGTCAATCTGAAAGTAAAAAAGCCAAGATATTATTCGGGCTTACTAATTATTAGATAATTAGATAGTAAAATTAAACCGCCGCCATAGAGTATGTTTAAACCTATAGGCTGGCTAAATAGTATCCCTGCAAGCACTGTGGCGCTTACCGGCTCCAGAAGCAGTATGATTCCTGCAATCGAGGCATGAATTTTCTGAATTCCTCTATAAAAAAGTAAATGCGGTATCACACCCGCTATAAATCCAAAGATCAAGAATTGAAGCCAATACTCCAGTGGAAGTTCGGCAGATAGCCGGATAATGTTTGGTTTATGAATAAATAAAGTTACAATCGGCCAAAGTAACAAGAGCCAAATAACTGAAAAACCCGACCATCCTATCGTGGTGGTTAAATAGTGTTGTTTACTTATTCCGCTTTTTCTTCCCCAGATTATCCATAGCGATAAAACTACCCCTCCGAGAAGCGAACAAATAATTCCCAGAGCAGAGTCAACTGATTTAATCTCCCATGTTTTGAGAAGAAGCACAATCCCTGAGAAGGCGATAACTGCCGAGATAATTTTTCTGGGAGTGATTGATTCTTTAAGCATTAGTCTCGCAAACACGATCGTCCAGATCGGTTGACTGTAGAGGAGAAGAATAACAATTGCGACAGGAACGCCGAGGACGATTCCTCCGAATTGAGCAAGTTCAAGGAACGCGCCGATTAAACCATAGATTACGAAAAAGAAAAGCATTTCTCTTTTTATTAGGTACTCGCGCTTAATCAAAACTACGGGAAGGATTATGAGACTTATGAAGAGAACACGATATAGAGATATTTCAAAAAGGGATAATCCCAAATCAATAAAAAACTGTCCACCGGCGGTAATCGCCCCGTATAGAACGGCGGCTATTATGACAAACCAGTATTCTTTTGACATAGATGTATACCAAATCGTCTCTGGTCAAGTTCCTATTTAAAGAGGATAAAATATATCTGCTCATCCAGCTTGTCGAAGGAATGGGGCTCCTAAGATAAAAGGATTCTTTTATTGTTTAATGTTTAAAATCACTAAAACCTGTATGAACAGCTTCCAGCTGCAATATGATCGCACCAGGATGGTGCTCCTACAAACGGTTGCATTTTAATGTAGTAGCGGCTTCCAGCTGCGATCGGAGTAATCGCGCAAAGATGGCGCTCCTACGAAACTGTAGCACATACAACCTATAAATACTGTATAAAACGGGCTAGCTATTATTTATGTACGAGACCGGTTTCAGTTACCCTAACTTTTCAACCTCTTTTGCCTTTATTACATTCTTAAATTTGAAGATCGCATACTCCTTTTCTTTTTTGAATTTTCCCACGACTCTTACTTTTGCTCCTTTAAAAATTGGAATGCGACCTTTGGTGTAAACTCCTACAGAGTTTTCCTCGTCGTCGTGCAAGTCAAAAAGAGTGTAGGGATTGCCGGAGCTTGATGTTGTGTACTTTATTTTCTCCACTTCGCCTTCAACCACTACCTCTTTACCATGATAATAAAGACGGTTTGCCAATACCCTTTCGATAGAACTCTCAGGTGCATCAGCTTGTATAGGTTGCGCTTGGAGAGAACCCAAAACCATAATGAGAACCAGAATTTTCCTTAACATTTTTCCGTCTCCAGGTTTAGTTTTAGTCATAATTTGGAATTTTAGGTCTTTAATAATATAAGCAAGTGTACGCTAAATTCCACATTTTTTGCTTTCCTTATTTTAGATGTGAAGAATGAAATAAAAGATTCAATTTTGTGAAATCCTTTTTTCAAAAAGTAATGAAGGGTATTTATGAAATACTAGATTGTCCTAACTTATATAAAAAACTCAACTTTTTCATTCATATCTAATTCCTTTTAAGAAGGCTGTAGTATCCGAGTACCCTTTTGAAAGCCGTGCTTTATCACAGCCCCCTTCCCTGCGTTGTAAGCTGCTAGAGCAAGCTTAAGGTCACCGTTAAAATAGTTCATCAAGTCCCTTAGAAACCGTACCCCTCCGTCTATGTTTTCGTTGGGGTCAAAGGGGTTTTCGACTCCGTAATCGCTGGCCGTCTCCGGTATAAGCTGCATCATTCCCATAGCGTTTTTGGATGAGACTGCTCGTGGATTAAAATTGGATTCTGCTTTTATAACGGCTTTAATCAGATAAGGATCCAAGCCATGTTTTTCACTTACTGTTATAATTTCTTCTTCGTAGCCGGATTTAAATCTGGTTAATTGGGGTAATTCGTTCTTATCTTCCTTAGCCCTACTTACTATTTTATATTTAGCAAGGGGAGAAAATAATTTATAACCTATAGTTTCACTCAAAGATTCATCGGTATCACTGGTGGCTGATTTGCCAGTATGACAACTCAAAGTCTCATACCTGCCCTTTCTCTCAATCATTATCACACAGTTTGAAATACTGGAGAGTTTAACTTCTTCGCTGTCAATCAGGTCAATGATGTCACCTTCGGCATAGGTTTTAAGCTCTCCCGTACTCGTATTTTTTATAATGGCGGTTCCGAAACCTTTTCTTGTGACCGTTCCAATAAGGGATAGCTTCAGGCTGGTTTTTGAGAAATCAGCTGAGATCAAGTCTTTGTTTGATTGAGAGGCCTTCTCTTCAGTGCAGTAGGAGGTAATAGTGTAGTTGAGTAAAACCATGAGGATAGCATTTGTTACCCAGATGTAGTTTCTCATAAGTGGCATGGCTTAAGATAAGCTAAATTAAGATAATGAATCCTGAGAAAAAGTAAATAACCTCTCCTCCACGTATCTATTAATAGCCCTTAACTTATAAGTTTTACAGAAAGAGCATTATACAATCTTGCATAGTAATAGAACTAATTCTACTGACTCTATCAAATTTTATAGCATTTAAAAGATGTTGCATTGTGAGGCTCAGAAATCTTGTGAAACTCTGCCTCAGTTTATACATAATCATTGCCAGTCAAGCGCCTTGCACATATTGAAACCTGCGAGTGTTGGCGCTTTATCAGGGTTAGTATATTCAATAACTGCAATCACCTGTCGAAGGCATCCCCAGCCATTATAAGAAGCCTTGAAATTACTTCCGGGTCCAGCCAGAAGCAGCGAATTACGGAAGGAAGGGTGATCCAGTTTTAGGTTATATAGGCAATTGTTTCCTCTCCCCCCGGTATTGAATTCTTATCAGGGTAGAGTTCAAAGTCATAGACTAATTTGCCTTGTCTATTGTAGATTGGCCTTCCTTGATCATCCACGCGTGGGGTAGCTGAAACACGAAACACGATTTGATTATTGCGCAAACTTGAGTTTAAGGCGGCGTTGATTGCTTCTAAATCACCGGATAAAGCGGCCTCTTTTAATTTTATACTATCCAAAATTCTAGTGAGTCTATCTTGTGCCAAAATCCTTTGTTTGGTTGCAAAGATCAATAGGGTAAGCATAACGATCAGGGTTATGGACAGTCCACCAACAATCCACGGCAAACGGCGTGCACGCTCTAATTCCCGCTTTCGCTCAGCCTCTGCTTGCTCCTGTTCTCGTCGTTTTTTGTTCTTCAAGTCTGATTCGTTTCTTTTCCTGCTCTTCCACGTATTGCCGTCGCCAATCCAGGATTGCAGGTGCCAGCACGTCGTGGAAAATCTCATAACGGGTCGCGCTGGGATGATGAGGTGGTGGGGTAATTGGGCGCAGGATGCGGATTTCTCCACGGGAGAGTTTATCCAGTATGGGTTCGAGTTGTGTTTGCGGTATCCTACCATACTCAGCAAGATCTGGAATTGTATGAGCGATCTTTGTGCCTGAAGGAGTGACAAGGTATCGAAAGACGCTTGCCGCGGCGTCCTTCTCGCCCGGAGGCAGAGCATTCATTGTCTCGTCCAGATGTGTCTTTACAATGTTTTCGGCCCTGCCCAGAGTGTTAAGAGTATCCAGCCGCAGAACATGAGAACGAGCATTAATCTCCTCATTCCAAAGACGGGTCATAACCAGTTGCAGGTAGGGTGTTTCAATCCGCGCTTCTCCATTCTCACTCTTAACGAGACCGCGTCCGGCTTCTCCTAGAAATACCTGGCCGGTTTTGACCTGGTCTAAAACTGCGTCAACCAAAGCAGGTTCAATTCTAAAATCCGTTGAGTTCTGACGGTTGAATTCCTCAATCGGTTTCTCGATCGCTTCACGTGCTGCCTTGCGGTCGAGATGTTCGATTCGCAAATAGTTATCGAACAGGTTGGGGATGCGTCCTTTGAAACTGTCGAGTTTAGCGAGCGCATCCTCTCTAATTGAGATTAGGAAATTGACACGCAGGTCAGGCCGATTAACGGCTCGAGGAAACTCAATGGCGAAGGCTCCTTCGCCATCTTCCTGCGGGTGATACAGGAAATACTCCTCAAACTGGTCGAGGATGATAATCAAATCGGCGCCGATTCGCCTCGTCCAAGCCTCAAGGAATTCCACTAAATTGATACGACCTTTTTCATCGAATCGGAACTCGACTTTCTCATCCTGAGTCGGCAGACCGGACACCGACTCATAAATCCGCTCCTTAAGCAGAGCTACCGGATCGTCACAGAACTGAACACGACAACCGCAAATTCTGGTGTACCTTGCTCGTTTAGATTCTGCTGAGCAAGTTGACGCAGGTGCGGAACTACGCCAGCGCGCAGAACCGAACTCTTACCCACGCCGCTTGCACCATATAGTAGTGTAAGGCGTGAAGCCATAAGATTGGCTGTGATAATCTCCCGCTCTCCATTACGTCCAAAAAAGAATGGTTCGTCTTCTTCAGAGTAAGGTACTAGACCTTTGTATGGTGAGGCGGGGATTTTTTTTATGCTCATGTCCCGCCTCTGGCCTGCGGCAGAGCCTGCACCCGCTCGTTCAATGTGTTAATGTAATCTTCCAGCTGCATATTCAGGATGTCCACGTCCCGTTTGCGCCAGAACTCCTGGTCAATCTGCTGGGGGTTAAGTTGAATCGTCCATGACTTGTAATTAAGCTTCTGCTCTCCCCAGATGCGATGCAATATAACGCGCAGGTTCCAGTCGCTCAGGCTATAGCCAAGGAATAAAAAGTGGCTTTTACGCAGTTTTGCAGTCAGCGTCACTGGCACTAGGTTAGAGATGTCTGTCCGGGTCAAATAGTCAATGTAGTGGTCTTCAGTGATAACATAGCTATCCCGCTCAGCAGCGACACGATCCACCGCTCCATGGATTTTCAAAATCACCGTGCGTTGATCGAGTGATAGACCGCGGTATTCATTGGGCTTTTCAATCAGGCACGTTTCGCCCTCAGGCTTCCAATGCAAAAACTTCCCACGCTGCTCACCGTCGGCTATGTAGCTTACTAAGTCGAACGGCTCACCTGCAGCTTTGAATCCGCGTTCGAGCACGTCGTGGTAGTTTGTAGTAACAATGAGTTGGTAACGGGGGATAGTCTTTCTCGCGTAAGACGGATGGCAGGGTTGCGAGAAACCGATGCAAAGGGGTTGGGGGATAGTCGGCGTCAAAGAGCTTACGCAGCTCTTCATAAAGTGGGCCTGAGCCGGTAACAACGGCAATGTATTGTGACACACGCACAAGGTCTCGCTTGTCACTTGCCGGATAGCCAAAGTTATCAGCAAGGTACTCAGACAGTTCACCGCCGCTCGGCAGATATTGGCCACGCTGCAAGGCTTCTCCTTCCGGGCGACTGCAAAGGTTGACGCCTGCGCCGAGGAAGGGAACAACTCGACCGTCAGCGATAGCTTTGATTACCGTCTTATAGTGCGGATCCAAGGGATTGGGCATGAACAAGCCTCCTACTTTGGGTTGCTCACCTCACCTATTCTTCTTCCCGGGGTTTATCCTTAGCTCCAGGCATCGGTTTTACATGTGTTTTGATCTCTGTATCTGGCTTTTCATCTTTTGGTGGTACGTAGTATTTGCCTTTTGGTGCCTCTGCAAAAAAATTCTCAGCCACTTTTTTAAGTTTTTCCACAGCCTGGTCTGAAAACATGCCAATCGGTCCGGCTATGGCGGCGAATCCAAAGGGGCTGGTCTCCTGCGCTGTCGCTTGAGCTGAAAAGAAGCCACCGCAAATAACGAAGTAAAAAATAACTCCAAGGGTTGCCCCGATGAAGGGGAGTAGAATGTATTTTGCCACCCAGCTCCGCACTAATTCTCTATTGCCTACATACCAGTAGAGCGATCGTAGAGCATGAACCAGACTGCCGAGCGAGCCAGCCATCGCAACGATGAGGAACAAACGGACTTCATCATTCGGAATTGGAATTGTTTTCCCGAATAGCTTTACCGAGTCGGATTCAAGCCCATTTTTTTCTTTAGGTTTATCTTCAGTTTTCGCTTGGGGTTGTGTTGGGGCGGTTAAAGACGACTCGTTAGCTGGGGGAGTTGGTGGTAACGGCCAGAATTTCACGATGCCGTAGAGCATTAGGACAGAGAACAGCATAAGATATGCCATAATCATAATAATTCCAATGGGACCTACAGGGTTCTGACCCACCTTTCCGAGGTCGGACGGGTTAAGTGCTTTACCTTCTTTTTTTTCTTCTACAGACCTTCCTGATTCCGTAGACATGCTTTTTCTCTGCTATTTCTCATGATGCTCCTTTTTCCCACCCTTTGTCAATATCCTATTTTTAATTATATTGGAAGGAAAAATTCATAAAGAATTGAGTCTTATGTAACTCTTCTAATAGGATGTTTGTTGTTAGTCAGCAAGTTAGACTTGAATGATCTTAGTCATCTTAGATGCAAACTGATTGCTAAACTTTTAGAAATCCTCATGATATTCTAATTTGCTAAATGACGTGAGTTTATCCTAATATCTAAAATGTAGCGGAATCCTCCCTCGACTGGCTGGACAGGTTTAGGATTCTACAGTAGATTCCCGCTTGAAACATGCGGGAATGACACCGTTAAAGTGGAGGTCTAAAGACCTCCACTACACTTGAAAAGTTACATCGAACTCACGTTAACTAAATGAAACCAAAAACGTTAAGGAGAAAAAAATGTCTGGAATATTTAAGTCACCCGCATTTGAAAATGCAGTAGTGCAGTTTGACAGGGCTTGTGAAAGCCTAGGACTGGAGGATTGGCTAAAGGAAAGACTCAGGTATCCACAACGCACATTAGTTGTAAACTGCCCCGTTCGAATGGATAACGGAAAGATTAAAGTTTTTAGTGGCTACCGTGTCCAGCACAACCTCACCCTCGGTCCATGCAAGGGCGGAATCCGTTACCATCCCGATGTGGATATGGGAGAGGTGGCTTCGCTTGCGATGGGTATGAGCTGGAAGTGCGGCCTTGCGGAACTCCCATTTGGCGGTGCTAAAGGAGGCGTATCCGTTGATCCAAGGGAGCTTTCCCTGAACGAGCTTGAACGCCTTACACGCAGGTACACGGTGGAAATTCTCCCCATAATCGGTCCCAACAAGGACATTCCAGCCCCTGATATGGGAACGAATCCTCAGACTATGGCATGGATGATGGATACATACAGCATGACCGAAGGCTATACGACTCCGGCAGTGGTTACGGGAAAGCCGACTCTTATAGGTGGTTCTCTGGGAAGAGAGGAAGCTACGGGTTACGGGGTGGCTTACACAATTGAAGATGCCCTGAGGCATTTCGGAAAGACTCTTCCGGGATCGAAGGTGGCTATTCAGGGGTTTGGCAACGTAGGAACTCACACCGCAATAAAACTCGCGGAGATGGGTTGCTCTATTGTTGCCGTGAGCGACGTTTACGGAGGAATTTATAATCCTTCGGGTCTTCCTGTTGATAAACTGCTTGACATTATGAAGCAGAAAGGAAAGATACAGGAATTTAAAAACGCCGATAAAATAACCAACGAAGAGATTCTTAAAACTCAATGTGATATTCTCCTTCCTGCGGCAATTGGAAGGGTAATTACAAAGGAAAATGCTTCACAGCTAAGATGCAAAATGGTTGTGGAAGGGGCAAACGGTCCCACGACAGCGGAGGCAGATGACATACTCGAAGAACGAGGTATTCCTGTAGTCCCTGATATTCTGGCAAATGCCGGAGGAGTAATAGTCTCCTACTTTGAGTGGGTTCAGGGACTTCAGGAATACTACTGGTCAACGGATATGGTTTTTGCAGAGCTTCAGAAGCGGATGCACGGAATGTTTGAAAAGGTGTCCAACTATGCTAACGAAAAAAGGGTTTCTCTGCGTATTGCAGCCCTTATGTTAGGGATAAATCGGGTTGCCCAGGCCAAGAAGCTCCGCGGGCTTTATCCTTAAGCCCTATATTGTGTTATAGTTTTTGAGAATTTAACACAGATAATAAACTTCGGGGTAGACCACCAGTCCCTTCGGCTTTGCTCAGGACATGCTTGCTGGTGGTTTATTCGGCAACGAGCAAGACTCGTTGCCTACCCAGGTACATTATTAATACTCGTCAAATAATTGAAAAGCCATTATATACATAGTGCATATGATACAAGGAAATTAATATATGGCATCGGAAAATTCATCTTTAGAAAATCTTGTAAGGAAGTCTAAAAAGGCTATTCTCCTAGGAATAGGGGGAGGCGGCGATATTGTAGGAACGATTCCCACAGCAGGGCTCCTAAGACTGTTCGCCATAGAGTGTTTACTCGGCGGTCTTCCATGGGAAAGATCCGTTTTTGACCCCATTCCGGGTCCTCGGACTTTTAATGAAATTAAAAACCTGCGTCTCTTGAATGATACAGTCTGGTTTGCGAACAAAGATACCGTAACTACCACCGGGGTTAGGTTCGCAGAGACTGAAATAGCTGAAATATACGGGAAAGAGGTGCTCTTAGTTGACATAACAAAAGGTGTAGAGGGCGTGACAGGTGGGTTGCGTAAAGCCCTGAAGGAGCTAGGCGCTGATCTTTTAGTAGGAATTGATGTAGGGGGAGATTCAATTGCGTTTGGGAATGAAAAGGGGCTTGCAAGCCCTCTTGCCGATTCTATTATGACCGCTGCTCTTTCGGAGCTTAGCGAGGAATTTAATACGCTGCTTGGTATCTTTGGCTACGGAAGCGATGGTGAACTAACACCGGAAGAATTGGAAAATTCATTTAGCGTGATTGCAAAGGAAGGGGGGCTTCTTGGCGCATGGGGAATCACACCTGAAATTCTCCGACAGCTTGAAATGGTCGTATCCAAAGTCCCAACCGAGGCAAGCAGGATTCCTGTTGAATGTGCAAGAGGAGAAAGGGGGCAGACGGCGATAAGGCGGGGGACAAGAAAGGTGTATCTTTCCACTACATCTACTTTAACGTTTTATCTTTCTCCAAGGGTCTTATTTGAAAAGGTGTCAAAACCGGCAAGGTTAGTTTTTGGGTCGAAGTCATTAGATGAAGCTAACGAAGCCTTGCATTCGATTGGACTTTTTACAGAACTGGATTTGGAGAGAGAAAAGTTCAAGAAAACTCACCCAATCAGATAAGCAATAATAATTGGGGTGGTAGCAATGGAGATTAAAGTTCCCGCCATGATTATTGATGCTACTATTTGAGAGTTCTGCTTGTACTTTTCGGCAAGAACAAAATTAAAAACGGCGGGTGGCATTGCCGATTGAAGTATTACGACACTAGCTACAACTCCATCTAGCCGGAGTAGCTTTACTAAAACTATTCCAAAAATGAACCCAAGACCAACTCTCAAACCACCGAATAGGAACGATCTTTCTACGTTGGAGAGAGTAACTTCAGACAGTTTGTACCCAAGGGCAAAGGTCATAGTTGGGATGCTTGCTTCTCCCAGCGAAAGCACACCTCTTTCAACCGCCGTGGGCATACGCCATCCCGATACGCTAAATAGTATTCCCAGAATGGCTGAATAGATTAGAGGGAGTTTAAACACCTCAAGCGGACTTTTACCAAAATTTAAAATCATAATGCCAAGCGTATAGTGCAAAATAGTGGTAGAAACCATATAAAGAATGCCAACGTTAAACCCGGTATCCCCAAATGCAAAAAGCACAAGTGGGAGTCCCATGTTCCCCGTGTTTGCAAAAAGGACGGTTGGGAGATAAATCTTCTTGGGGAGATGAAGTGCTCTAACTATTAAATAACCTATAACAAGACATCCCCCTATTACCCCCAGTGCTGAGAAAAACTTGCCCAGCTAGACTGATTTCAATGGGTTTTTGAGCGAGGGAGGACAGTATTAAGCATGGGGTTGATACGTAGATAACAAAATCATTTATTGCAGTGAGGTTTATTCTCTTTATTTTGCCGAATATATAACCGATATAAAGTTATAAGAAAAACCGGAAGTACAATGTTTGCAATTAGGATGATAACAAGCCTCCCTTATTAGAATTAGAATTTATAGCGCGGAGTGGCTATTCATTTTACCTAACGAGAAAATAAAAAATATGTTATGATGGGGTTGGATACAGCTTGGAAGGAGGGAATTTATCAATTGATACATGGACTTGAGGAGACTAGGCTTAGTTGGAGTTTTTGAAAATTTTACTTGAGCTTTTTTCCAATATTAAAAGAAGATTCAAAAGTGTGGGAAGGCCTCACTTCCAAATAGACGAGGACACAGAACTTCATCTACTGGAAGAACAGCACGCAGAAGAATTGTTTGCCTTGACGGATCAGAACCGACAGTATCTCCGTGAATGGCTTCCGTGGCTGGATAACAATGTGTCCCTCGATGACACCGAAGACTTCGTTAGAGATTCGCTTGAGCAGTTTAGGAATAATAACGGCTTTCAGCTGGGTATTTGGTTCCAGGGCAGCTTGGCTGGGGTTATCGGTTACCACAAAATTGATTGGGTTAATAGAGCGACAAGTATCGGCTATTGGCTTGGAGCTTCATTTCAAGGAAAGGGATTAATGACCAGGGCTTGCCGGACCTTGATAAACTATGCGTTTAATGATCTTAGATTGAATCGCGTGGAGATAAGATGCGCGGTAAAAAATGGCAAAAGTCGTGCAATTCCATTAAGGCTGGGCTTCAAAGAAGAAGGCCTTATCAGACAGTCCGAATGGCTTTATGACCATTTTGTGGATCATGTGGTTTATGGAATGCTGAAGAATGAATGGCAAGGTCCAGACAAATAGCCAAGGTATATAGATCGCCTATGAAGAGACCACTCGATTTTTTTAGGTGGTTAAACCAAACCGTTCGTCCTGAACTAGTGGAAGGACGACACTTTCGGGCTAGATAAATACACCTCATCCTTCGACACGCTGGATGAGCGGATTTAACTACACATAAAGAATACAGTCTGACTAGAAACAAGTTTGATATGTAAGCCAGGTATAGAGTTTTGAAATTTTGGTTGTTATTTCAGTGCTGGTTCTATAGTTCCTCCATGGTTTATGGCTTAGGTTATAATTAAGGCTTAAAGTGTTATTAATAAAATAAGGAGGACACTATGGCTGAATTACCTGAACTTGCTCTAAAGCTTCTTACCGAAGGGAAGAACTTCGCCACGATTGCAACACTTATGCCTGACGGATCGCCTCATGCAACCGTTACCTGGATAGACACAGACGGGAAGCATGTAATCTTCAATACTGCTGAGGGCAGAATTAAAACTAAAAACCTTCGAAGGGACCCCAGAGTTGCAATAGCGATTATCAACTCTGAAAACCCGTATCAGCAGGTAATGATCAGAGGGCATGTTGTTGAAATGACGCATGAGGGTGCGGACGAGCATATTGACCTGCTGGCTAAGAAGTATTTGGGAGTGGATAAATATCCCTATCGCGGCGCCGGAGAGGAAAGAGTTATAGTCAAGATTGTTCCCGATCGCGTTGGAATGTTGGGCTAGCGTCTATTAAGGTGTCTTATACCAATTCAACAAGCAGACTTTCTCTGATTTGATATAACTCTACTCGTGACTTTGTATAAGTTCTTCTACTTTGGGGAGGAGTTCCTTCTTAACCCAGGACGCACTCTATAGCTAATTTTTCCTTGGATTCGGGTGATTCTTTGCCTTCCAGTATTTCCCTTGTTATCTTCTTTCCTTCTTCTACTGCCGGTTGGTCAAAGGGATTGATATCGAGCAGATAACCCATAAGTGTTGTAACTACTTCGTAGAGGTAAATAATGCCTCCAACCGTATCTGGAGATATTCTTGAAAGACGGATTGTAGCATTTGCTCTTCCATTTGTCGTAAGAACCGTTCTTGTTGCGGAAAGCTCTGCACGGATTAAATCCTCGAGGCGATTTCCGGGAAGGTATGAGAAATCATTGTGCTCAAAGCTCCTTGGGATTTCTATTTCGCTCTCGTAGTCTTCAAGCTCTATAAAAGTAATACTTTTATCATCTGGACCTTGTAGATAGAGCTGAAGTTGAGAGTGCTGGTCTGTAGCGCCGAGCGCGACAACAGGTGTTGGACCTTCGCTTTCTCGAGAGTTTTTCCTTTTCCCCAAACTCTCTGCCCAGAGTTGTCTAAACCAAAGCCCAAACCCTAAGAGCCTGTCGCTGTAAGGCATCAGTACCGTTATCTGTTTTCCTTTTTTATATGTAATGAAGTAAAATGCGCAAAGAGCCGATGCAATATTTTCATCGAGCTTCTCGCCGGAGCATAGAGCGTCCATCCCAACTGCCCCTTTTAACAGTCTCTTTATATCAATCCCCATCATGGCAGCAGGGAAAAGCCCAACTGAGCTTAATACAGAAAATCTTCCCCCAACGCCCTGCGGAACAGAAAGTGCGCTTATCTTTTCTTCTCTGGCTATCTTTCTAAGGGGTCCGGAAAGCGAGTCTGTCGTAATAACTATATGTTTTTTCCAATCATTTCCGGCGGCTTTCTCAAGAAGGTCTTTTACGATTAGGAATTGAGAAATCGTCTCCGCGGTTTTTCCCGATTTGCTAACTACGTTAAAAATGGATTTTTTTATGTCTATTGTTTCTAAGACAGCGGAGAAAGAGTACGGGTCTATATTTTCGAGTATAAAGACCCTTGGGTAACCGTTTCTCTTTTTGTGAGGGAGCAGATTCCACTCCGGATGAATAAGAGCTTCTTTTAGCCCCCTTGTCCCAAGTGAAGAGCCTCCGATTCCAAACACGATAAAATCTTCAAATTCATTTTGAAGCACTTTCTCGGCTGTGTCCTCTATCTCTTTGGTGCTTGCGCACGGGAGGTCCATAAAAGCGAGTTTTCCTTGGGCTCTTTCTTCTCTAACGCGAATTAGAACGTTTCTTATCTTCTCTTCAAAATCATTCAGCTCATTTTCTGTAATGCCATTTTCATTTCCAATAGAAGAAGAAAGCGCATTTGATAAATCAAGAGTGATTTTGTTCATTGGATGACCATTTTAGAAGAATTAATAATAGAGACACAAGATTTTGTGTCTCTACGGTCTACCATCTTACAACAGCCGCCCCCCATGTAAAACCTGCCCCAAAGGCTGAAAATAGGATTATATCTCCTCTCCTAATTTTGCCGCTTCTCACGGCTTCCTCGAGTGCGATTGGTACTGAGGCTGATGAGGTATTTCCGTATCTATCTACATTCATAAAAACCTTCTCAGAAGGGATATCAAGACGCCTCCTCACGGCCTCCATGATTCTGTAATTTGCCTGATGAGAAATAAATAGATCAATTTCATCGGGGGTTATATCCGCTTTTCTAATAGCCTCGATCGAAGCCGACTCCATTGCCTTTACTGCTTCTTTAAAGACGTTGCTTCCTTGCATTTTTAGGTAGTGATGCCTCTCCCTTACGCTTTCTTCAGTAGCCGGAATACGAGAACCGCCTCCAGGCATGTAAAGAAGTTGCCAGCCATCGCCGTCTGCACCAAGAGATACAGACAAAATTCCAGGTATTTCAGATTTAGCCAATACTACTGCTCCCGCTCCATCCCCGAAAAGAATGCAAGTAGTCCTATCTTCATAATCAGTGACTCTCGACATCGTTTCAGCACCTACTAGAAGAAGGATCTCGGCATTTCCAGCATCTATAATTGCCTTTCCTACTTTGAGTGCGTACACAAATCCGGTGCATCCGGCTGATATATCAAAGGCAAAGGCTCTTTTCGCCCCAAGGCGGCTTTGAATAAGACATGCCGTGGAAGGAAACAGGTAATCGGGTGTAGCGGTAGCGACTATTATTGCGTCAATATCTTCTGAGACAATTCCTGCGTCATGCATAGCTCGAACGGACGCTTCATAACCCATATCGGATGTGGCAACATCCGGAGCGGCGATTCTTCTTTCAGCTATTCCCGTTCTTGTGCGTATCCATTCATCCGAGGTGTCTACGACTTTTTCAAGATCGGCGTTTGAAAGTATCTTTTGGGGAATTGATATACCAGTACCAACTATTCTTACATCACTCAAAAGTATGAATACTCCCTAGAGGCTTTTGAAGGGATATTATTAGGGAAATCAGAAATTTTGTCAACCTAACTCCTTGCTTCGACAAGCACGGTTTTGATTTTGTCTTTGTCGTTTTTAGTGATTTCAACTCTCTTTGAATATTCTATTTTAGAGTCGAAAAAAATTATATCGAAGTAGTCCTGGTCTTCTAATCTTTCGAGAAGCTCCATTTCTTCATCAGATTCAACATTGAAGAAATAATCAAAACGATAGGTTTTATTGGATCTATCTTTTAGCTTCAAACTCATTTTCACGGATGGGAATTCCGGTCTTTTTATGCACTCAAACTCAAAAATTACCTGATCGGTTTCCTTGAATGAGTCAATTTCATCTTGAGAACCCTTGAATATAAAAACCGTTTTGCCATCAGATGAAGTGGGCAAAAACCCAGATTCAATAAATGACAGAGTCATATTGAGTTCGGAAGAAAACTCGATCTCGGTAGTTTCGTCTTTAATGATTTTCTGAAGTGATTTTAAGATCCGGTAAAACAAATGGTTCTCCTGGAATATTGGAATTATTGTTTTCAATACTATCATATTTTTAGTGATAAGTTTGGTAATCATCTGGTCAGTAAAATTAAAGACCCAGCTAAAACCGGTCACATATAAATTATCATCAATGTCAAATTCCATATGTCGAGGTGAAAATAAGCAATTTTGAAATCAATAGTTATTAAAACTTTGAAAACTACTATTTAGCTATGTATATTAAACCACATAAAATTCAGTCTGAGGACGGCATGCTATGGACTTAGAGGCTCTGTTAGATGAGGAATACGAGAACAGAAAAAAGGCTCTGGAAAAGGCAGTTCAAATTGCAAAAAGAGAGTGGGAAAATGTAAGAGTGTCGCTTGCGCTCTGCGGCGATATAGGGGAATTCTCAGAGAAAGATTTTATGATAGGCACTATAGAAGAGGATGTCATAATCAGAGAGCCGCTTATAAGTCCTACAAAGTCCATCTCCGGTTATGCTCCTACGTTCTATCCGATGTACTTTGTAAGAAATCTACTTACGATGGATGAGAAATTTGCTGAGCACGGCTACAAGACCACCGAGGCTCTTTATGTTTTTATCGAGCTTGCTGCAAAAGCTGTGGAGAGACTCGGTCTTGTGGGGACTTTCTGTATGGGTTTTGGGGCGGGGTATGGAAACGTGCGGACGGGCTGGATCGCTGAAAAGGGACAGCCTTTAGAGAGGGAAATTTTCTTCCAGATGTTTTTTAGGGAAAGAAAGAGAGATTACGACTGGGACTTTCACTGGACATCGGTAAGAGAAAGGCTAAAACAGATATTTGATAAATTCAGGTCATGGCAAAACGATTCAAAGCTCTATCATAAAGAAGTAAAGCCGAAAGCTATAGTAAAGCCCATGATGGTTTGAGCAGGTTAAGATAGGTGGGACTTTCTAGTCCCACATTCTACAGTGCGGGGTTGGAAAACCCGCCTATTCGACTTTCCTACCTAAGCACAAGATAATCAAACAAAATTTTTGTATAAGGGTGATTTTGATACGGATGAAGAATTTTCATAGATAGAGTTGATTTTAGAGGAGATGTGTACAAATAAGAATTCGTTCTTTAAATCATACCAAAGTCTTCCTCGTACTCCTCAGCAAGGTTTTCGAAACTTGGAACCCCAAGCCTGTCCAGGAATGCAAGCTTTATCGTCCCTGTAGGTCCGTTTCTCTGTTTTCCTATAATGATCTGTGCAATCCCGTCTCTCTCTTCAGGTTTTCTGTAAGCATCGTCTCTGTGTATAAAGATAACCAAATCAGCGTCCTGCTCTAGCGCGCCGCTTTCACGAAGATCGGCAAGCTGAGGAAGCCTGTTGGCGCGGGCTTCAGTTTGACGGCTAAGTTGTGAGACTGCTATCACAGGAATGCTTAGTTCTTTTGCAAGGGCTTTAAGCGAGCCGGAGATCTCTGCAATTTCGCGTTCTCTCGTTTCTGTTCTTCCATGTCCTCTCATGAGCTGGAGATAGTCAACGATAATAAGCTCAAGTCCCTTCTCTCTTTTCTGTCTTCTTGCTTTTGCTCTTAGTTCTAGAACGTTAATTGCCGGAGTATCGTCAATGTAGATCTTGGCTTTGCTGAATAAATCTGCAGCCTTTACTAGCTTCTCTAGATCCTCATCTTTAATGTAGCCGCTTCTTATGTTTGAGTAGCTCACTTTTGCACTACCGGAAAGCATTCTGAGCATAAGCTGTTCTTTTGTCATCTCAAGAGAAAACATCCCTACAGGTGCTCCGTGCTCAATTGCCGCATGTGTTGCAATGTTAAGACAGAAAGAGGTTTTTCCCAGTCCTGGTCTTGCTGCAATGAGTATTAGGTCCGAAGGCTGAAGACCGGATGTCTTATAGTCCAGTTTTTCAAATCCGGTGGGGATTCCAGTAATAAGCTCTTTTCTTGCATGAAGGGTTTCTATAATCTCAAGAGCCTTTGCCGCAAGCTCTCTCGATTCGTAAAAACTCGGTTTTACTTTGTTCTGTGCCACTTCAAGTATCGCTTGTTCTGCCCGGTCAATAAACTCATCAACATTAATAACTTCTTCATGGCCGCGATTTGCGATGTCGGTTGCAGCCATAACAAGCCTTCTTAAGATGGATTTTTCTTTTACCATCTTCGCATAGTATTCGACATTTGCGGTAGAAGGGACTATCTCTCTAAGATAGGTCAGATAACTACTTCCTCCAACCTCCTCTAGGAGATGTCCCGTGGATTTCATGTATTCAAAAAGAGTAAAGTAATCTATAGGCTTGCTTTCTCTGTCAAGCTCAATCATCGAATCAAATATCTTCTTGTGAGCCTCTTTGTAGAAATCCGAAGGCGTTAGAATCTCAAGGACTTGGCTTATTACGTTACCTTCGATGAGGATAGCGCCAAGGACTGCCTGCTCGGCTTCTTCATTTTGTGGAAGTGGTCTCAGGAAAGTTGACATTGCTCTTATTCTTTAATTTTAGAGTTTATACCACCGCAAAAGGCCTTACAAGACACTCATCAATTTAGATTGCAGATTGCGGATTTAAATGAAGAATCCTTTTATTCCGAAGTCCGCAATGAACAATCCGGAATTTAAATAGTTATTTTCCCATTGACAATCTATCGGCAAGTCTTCTGTCGAGACCGGCCTCGATTATCTTTTTTTGAGCCAAGCTTAAATCGTATTCAAGCCTTGTAAACTTTACGATTCCTTTTTCGGTGTCATAGATTAGGAAAGAAGCCCTTGGGTCTCTGTCACGTGGTTGTCCGACGCTTCCCGGGTTAATAAGGTACTTTGCCTTTGGCTCTATCTTAATTTCGTAATCAAAAAGACATGTTATAGCGTCATCTTGAAAGACGTAATAGGTTCTTACATGCGTATGACCGAAGAAACAGACACTCTGCTTCTTCATAAGATTAAATTCGGGGATGGTATCATAGGTTGAAAATATGTAGAGGTCCGGGTCTGATATTCCACCGTGAACTATAAGAAAATCCTCAAACTCTCTTCTTTCAGGAAGGTTGTAAAGGAATTCTCTATTCTCTTGAGTAAGCACATGTCTTGTCCAAAGCGCTGCATCCCTTGCTACGGGGTTGAAGTTGTCTGGTTCTTTTTTCCCGCATGCGACAACATCATGGTTGCCCATTATCGAGTCAATTTTCCTTTCCTTGATCCTTTCTAAACATTCATTTGGATTTGCCCCGTAGCCAACTATGTCACCGAGGCAAATTATTTTATTTGCGTCGAGCTTATCAATTTCTTGGAGGGTTGTATTGAGAGCTTCAAGGTTTGCGTGTATATCTGATATAATCCCATACTTCATACCACTTTCCCCTATCCAGCAGCGGAAATTGCTATTCCAGAATCACTAGACCAATGTCCATAACGTTTGTACCTGTAGCACCAGTCTTTATCAGATCTCCAAGCTTTTCAAAAAAGGTATACGAATCATTTTGTGCAAGTCGTTCTCTAGCGCTTAGGTTTATTTCCCTTGCCCGTTCTCTTGTTTTTCCATTGCATATCGCCCCTGCCGCATCTGTCGGGCCGTCAATACCGTCCGTGCCGCAGAAAAGCCCGACGATATCGTGTCCCATTATTTCCATTGAAAAAGCAAGTGCAGTTTCCGAGTTTCTTCCGCCTTTGCCGTTGCCTGTCACAGTTACGGTTGTTTCACCCCCGAATATCAGGCAGGCAGGCTTTTTTACGGGAATGTTAAATCTTTCTATGTCGAATGCTATCGAAGCCATTAACTTTGCCACCTCTCTTGCTTCGCCTTTCATCTGAGATGAAAGAAGAAGCGTGTTGTATCCAAGGTGATTTGCCTTTTTCTCAGCCGCAACAAGTGACTTAAAATTACTTCCTATAATGACAGTCTGAACCTTGTTGGAATCGAACTCTTCTTCCTTCAGAGTTTCTGGAATTTTCCCTCTTCTGCCTTCCTCTAGATGGACAACTACTTGAGGAGGTATTCTGTGCTCAAGCCTCAGAGCTTCTATTACACGCCAAGCATCCTCAAACGTAGTAGCGTCGGGAACTGTTGGGCCTGAGGCTATTACGTCGAGTCTATCGCCTATAACATCTGAAAGTATGAGCGTTATAACCTGGGAGGGAAGGGCTTTTTTAAGGAGTCCTCCTCCTTTAATTTGAGATATATGTTTTCTTACGGAGTTGAGCCCGTGTGTATCCACACCTGATATGAGAAGCATTTCGGTAGCTTTTCTTTTATCTTCAAGTGAAAGCCCGGGTGCTGGCATCGCAAGAAGGGCGCTTCCTCCGCCGGATATTAGAAAAATCACAAGGTCCATTTCTCCGGTTTTTTCGAGTAGCTTTAACACTTCGGTTGCCGCGGCAAGGCTTCTTTCGTCAGGTATAGGATGGCTTGAGAGGCGAAACTTCAACTTTGAGAATGTGAAATTGGGGGAGGAATTTGATATTATGATCCCATCCGTTATTTGATCCCCTAACAACTCTTCAATTGCTTCCCCCATTGCGGAGGCGGCTTTTCCAAAAGCGATGACAAAGATTGATCGGTATTTTTTTAAATCGTACTCCCTGCTGTCAACACCGAGTATATTTCCATTTAGTGTTATGTGCTCAAACAAACACCTTTTTGGGTTTACTGTCTCTAGCGCTTCCTTAAAGATCTCCAGGGCGTGTTCTCTAGTTCGATTAAAATTCATTTTCTAAAAGTTAAGTTAAGATTGTAAGGAATGCATATATGCATTCCTTACTTTAATTGAAATTATCAATCAGAATTCGTTTATTCCCTCCGTAGTTTCTCGATTAGTTCGTCTATCCTCTTTTTCGTAAGATTTTCATGAAGTTCGTCGTCAATCAGCATAACCGGAGCGGTACCGCATGATGCCAGGCATTCGGCTTCGAGAAGCGTGATTTTTCCATCGGGCGTTGTTTCTCCAGTGTGAATTTGAAGCTTTTCCGAAAGATAGTGTTCCACCTGTTCAGCTCCTCTTAGAGCACAAGAGAGCGTTCTGCAAAGCCACAACACGTGTTTTCCAACCGGTTTTGTAAAAAACATCGTGTAAAAAGTCGCTACGTTTTGAACGCTTGCCGGAGGAATACCGAGAAGCTCGGCAACCTCTTCCATAGATTCCTGAGATAACCATCCGTGTTCAGACTGAACCTCATGAAAAACGGGGATAAGCGCGGATTGCTTTGTTTCGGATTTAGAAACGGTCTTATTGATTTTTTCTTTAAGTTTGTCAGAAAGGGGCATTCGTGCTTATTCTCCTGGACATCGAATGATAAAAGTCAATTAAAATTAACATGGTTTAAAAGTGTGTGCAAGCAAGGTTTTTTTCTTCCTAGTTATTCTCAATATAAGGGGAAAAAGAGAGAAGGTTATTTATTGTGTAATAGACCTTTGTAGGGAAAACATATCCTTCGACTGGGCTGGACAGGTGTGCGTTCCCTACAGATAGCACTGATTGTAAAATAAGCAATAAGTTAGAGGTTTGATTAATCAAACCCTATTCAAGTCGGATTTTCTCTTACCCGTTTAACAAATCAAAAATCATAAACCTCTAAAATCTCGCTTTTTTCGTCAAAGAAATAACGTTTTTTGTCATTGCCTTAAATATTTTCATGATTAAGGGGAGCAATTAACCATAAGAAAACTTTGATTTAAACTGACTCACATAAAATTTTAGTTGAAAATATAGAAAGATTTATAACAAAAAGTCAATGTTTATTGGCAGTTCTGAAAATTTACGTCTAATAACGCAATTTCATTTTAGGAAATGAGTTACATCTTAAAGAGTAGGGGCGGCTCGACGAATCACCCAATTTTTAATTAACCAAGCGCGCAAATTCATCTATGGATGGCACAGATATTGCATTAACAGAAAGATAGCATTTAAAGAAACCACAACCAGGAGGATAAGATATGGAGGTGCCTATTCTTGTTGTTACATTAGGCTCAAAAACCGTTGAGAAAAGAAAGCTTGACCAGGAGATGATCTCCATAGGAAGGGTGCAGGAGAACGATATTGTAATAAACAACCTTTCTGTCTCAAGGTATCACGCAATAATCTACAACAAAGGGGGCAAGGTGGTTATAAAAGACATGGGGAGTTCAAATGGTACCTTTGTAAACGGGGCAAAAGTTGACGAAGCCGATTTGTGGATCGGCGATGTAGTTTTAATTGGTAAACACGTAATTAAGTTTAGTAAGGAGGAAGACCAAAGACCTGGTGACGACCTTGCTTTCCAGCGTGAGGGGGGCACGGTTATGGTTGATGCTAGAACTCAGGAGAAATTTTTAGAGAAATTAAAAAGCGACCCGTTCAAAGTCCCCCGGCTTATCCTTTCCAGTGGCAGAGAGATTGAAATTAACAGCGACTACTTTACAGTCGGCAAAGGAGAAAATTCAAACTTGAAGATAGACGGACTTTTTATAAAAAACCCTCATGCAAAAATCATCAAGCTGCCCGATGATACATACAGGATAATTAGCATGGGGTCTTTTCTAAGACCGAGTACGGTAAATGGAAGTAAGGTAAAAGAAAAAGTCCTTAGAGACGGAGATATCATTAAAATAGGCGGAAATGAGATGATGTTTGTAATGACAAAAAGATAGCTTAAATCATGAAAGAAAAAAACAAGGATTTTGAAATATGTAGCCTGAGTGACATCGGAAAGAAAAGAAAAAATAACGAGGATTCCTTTCTCTATACGCAGATAGAAGGAGAAAACGGGAGCCAGGCATATCTTTTGGCGGTAGCGGATGGGATGGGGGGACATTTGGGAGGCGAGGTAGCGAGCCGGTGTGTAGTTGAGACATTGAGGGAATACGTTACTTCAAATCCGATGGGAGACAATATACCTCTTATTTTAAAGGGAGCTATAACCGATGCTAACCGTTCTATTCATGATATGTCCTGCCAAACCCCTGAACTCAGAGGAATGGGTTCTACCTGTACAGCGGTGCTCTGCGCTCACGGAAGGGCGTATGTTGCCCATGTAGGTGACAGCCGAGCATATTTGGTTAGAAAATGTGATGTGAGGAGAATAACGAAAGACCACACGGTTGCCGAGCGGATGGTTGAATCCGGAATTATAACTGCTGAGGAGGCTAAGGTTTGTCCGGAAAGGAATGCGCTCTTAAGAGCCGTTGGGCCTAATAATGAAGTTGAAGTGGACTTGATACCTCCTATTGATATAACGCCTGGGGATGTTTTCGTCCTCTGCTCGGACGGTCTTACGGAGTTTGTAAGGGAAGACGAAATAGGAAATATTGTAACACTCTATCCACCTTCAAAAGCCTGTGATGTGCTTGTTAATATCGCCAATAACCGCGGAGGAACGGATAATATTACAGTTCAGGTTGCAAGGATTTTAGCAAACTCAAAAAAGCCCTCTCAAATATTATCCGGAGTAAAGAGTCTTTTTACGTTGGCAAAGTGGTAAGAAGTCCTTCCGAGTTATTTTAAGGAAGCTTTTTCCATGGATAAGTGGATAATATGATTGGAAAGACAGTCAGCAACTACAGGATAACCGAGGAGATTGGAAATGGCGGTATGGGCAGAGTCTATAAAGCTATCCATTTAACTCTGGATCGTGTAGTCGCTATGAAAATGATCCATCCCGGCTTGTTGGGCGACCTGGAGGTTATTAGTAGGTTTTGTAAGGAAGCAAAAATCCAGGCCCAGTTAAACCATCCGAATATAGTTACGGTCTACGACTTCCTCGAGGTTAGCGGCGGCTACTTTATCATTATGGAATACGTTTATGGGGAGAGTCTTGGTAAAATACTCTCAAAACAGGGAGCTTTTGAAGCCCATGTTGCCGTTTCTGTATTCAAACAGATTCTCGATGGGATTGATTACGCCCATTCAAAAGGCGTAATCCATAGAGATATAAAACCAAACAATTTTATTTTAACCCCTGGCTTTGTGAAAATTACGGATTTTGGCATCGCTCAAATTATATGTGATACAGGACTTACCATGACGGGTGCTGTTCTTGGAACCCCCAAATACATGTCTCCAGAACAAATCCTCGGGAGGAAAATAGATCATAGAACGGATATTTATTCTCTAGGAGTCACTTTTTATGAAATGCTTACTGGTTGCGTTCCCTTTAGTAGCCATAACGGCTCTGATTATGAAATAAAACGATGCCATGTGGAGTCTCCTCCCCCTCTTCTTTCAGAGATAAAACCCGATATATCCGGTGAACTAGCGAATATAGTGCTAAAGGCGCTTTCAAAAAAACCTGAGGAGCGATTTCAAACGGCTGATGATTTTAGATTGGCTCTTGAGAAAATATGTGAGAATAAGAAAGAAATAATACCAGCGAGGAATGACCATTTAAATTTAGTTAACAAAGACTTAATAGATAGCTTGGGCGAGACACTAATAAACAGAAAGGACAAATTAGAGAGCCTTTCTGACGGGGAAGAGGATTTTGATGAGAAAGGTGATCTTAATATTACTCCCTACCCGACTCTTCTACTCTCCCTTCATCGTGAGAGGAGAACCGGATTTCTCATTCTCGATTCCGAGATCAAACTTAGAGTTTATTTTCTAGAGGGTTTTATGGTTTTTGTTGAAGGAGAGGATCCCCGTCTTGCTTTAGGGGAGATGTTGGTAGAAAAATCAAAAATCACTAAAGTAGAGCAGCAAAAGGCGGTGAGCTTTGCGCATGAGACAGGACTAAAGATAGGCGAGGCACTTATTAAAATGAGAAAAATCTCACCGCATGAACTAAACAGCGCACTCGAAACTCAAATTAAAGAAAAGCTCGTTGAGGGGTTTAGGTGTAAAAGTGGATTTTACGGATTCAAGAATACAGGGAACTTCACTATAGAAGCTATGTATAAGATCCATCCCATGCAGGTAATATATGAAGGTGTAAATCGGTTTATCAGGAACGGTGAAATTCCACAGAATTCATTATATGACATGAATTCTTCCATTTTTCCAAACCCGGATATGAGGGAGGAATTGAAAAACTTAGTTTTCCAATCCACCAAAGAGTTAAAGCTTCTTGATCTTATTAGAGGACGACTTTCACTCAAGGAAATAATTTCCATGAGCCCACTTAACCCAAGCGATACTTTGAGGTTTTTATATTTTCTTAGTTTGGCTGAATTGGTGGGAATCCGTGGTGAGAATTTTATATTTGAAGATAAAAGACAGCTTAAAAAGGGTATTACACCTACGTCGGATAAGACCGAACTACTAACTGAACAAGAGATAAAAAAACTCCGCGGACAGGCCTCCTTCAGAGAACAGCTCAAAAAGCATTAAAAGTTTTTCTTTTTCGGGATTCCGAATAAAAATTTGAAATACTATTTTTATTGACTTTTAGAAAGTCCCAGTCAATGCCACATATTACAACGAGTTTACAGAGGTTTTTATTAAAAACTTTTTCTACCTTCTCTCTGTCCTCTGGGGAAAATAGAATTGTATTTAATCTTTTTACTCTAAAATTGGTATAAGGACAATAATATAGTGAATTTTGGTAGTAACTTGGTATTATTTAAGATAATATTAAATTCTCCGTGATGTAATATATATTTATTAGAAAGGAGGGTTAAATGCTAAAAGGCAACTTTCAACTTTACGGCTTACCGGCAATATTAAGAATATTTATAGGAATAATAATATTTATGCATTCCATGCCGCTTCTAGCCGAAGACTATAACTCTTATATCCAGCAAGGAGATAAATATTATGAGCAGTTTGATAATCAAAAAGCTCTAGAGGAATATAAAAAGGCCTATGAAATTTTCCCAAACAGCTTTGAATCGCTAATGAAACTAACGCGCGCATATAATGATTTTGGTGAAGACATAAAAGGTTTAAAGTTCAGACCGGAAGACGAATCAGATTCAAATAAGAAGTTTGAAGAATATTTCAGGACTGCCGCTAAGTATGCTGAACTGCTTCAAAAGGGATTTCCCGACAAAGCGGATTCGTATTTTTTGCTTGCTGCAACTTATGGACATCTTGCGCTTTTTAAAGACGGTAAAGAAAAAGTTAAGCTTGCAAGAGACGTTGAGAAGAATTCCAAAAAGGCCATTCAGATTGATTCAAAATTTATTCCGGCCTATATTGTTCTAGGAGTCTACTATCGCGAAGTTGCCAACCTAAACTGGGCTCTAAAAGCATTTGCGAGAACCCTATTCGGCGGGTTACCCAACGGAACGGATAAAGACTCGGAAAAGACCCTTCTAAAAGCTGTTCAGCTAAATCCACAAATCATTCATACTCGCTTTGAGCTGGCAAAAACCTACGAGGCTATGGGAGAAGAAGATAAAGTTGCTGAACAACTTAAGGAAATTATTGATCTGCCAATCCTTGATCATCAAGATAAAACGATAAAAGCAGAAGCAAAAAAGGAACTACAGAGATTGGTAAAACGGTAAGAATAAAATATTAATCCGCTAATAGATAATCTGACTGGATAGCTAATTGTAGAGAACGCATATATGCGTTCCCTAGCATGTTTGTTCCCTGATCAAATTTTCAAAAATCATTAGGATCCCACTACAATTTATTCTTATATTAAATTCACGTTATACTAAAACGACTCATGCAGATATTAGATGAAAAATACTCAAGGCTCATACTGGAAGAAAAAGCTCTTTTAGAATCGCTTTCCGCCGAGATAAGAGCACTCAACTACCAAGAACTCCAGAATAAACTAAAAGTAGTACGGGAAAATCTGGAAAATCTCTTCTCTATTGTATTTATAGGCGAGTTCAGCACTGGGAAATCTTCCGTAATTAACGCACTTTTGGGAGAAAAGATTCTCCCTGAAGGGATAACTCCGACAACGGACAAGATAACGATTTTAAAACACGGTGATGTAAGGGAGGAATACCTGGAGAATGGAAACTATTACTTATCAATTCCTGAAAATCGGTTAAAGGGGTTTGTCATAGTGGATACCCCTGGGACAAATGTTACGATTGAGCAACACGAACAAATTACCCAGGAGTTCATACCCAAGGCCGACATAGTGTTTTTTGTCATAGGTGCTGAGCGCGCCGTGACTGGAAGCGAGGCAAAGCTTATAAAATTTATTAAAGAGGATTGGCTAAAAAACATAGTATTTCTTCTAAATAAGATAGATATTGCAGAAACCGATGAGGAACTTAACAAACTCATCCAATACTCAAAGGGAGAAATCGAACGCATATTTAAGATAAAGCCCTTTCTTATGCCCGTTTCTGCAAAGTTCGCTATTCAGGGGAAACAGTTCAAGAATCCTGAACTCTATTCGAGAAGCGGATTCCAAAAACTTGATGAATATATATTTAAAACGCTCGGAGAAGAAGAGCGGATCAGGATGAAGATAAAAGGCTCTTCAGAAATTGCTCTCAATCTCGGCAGTGAGACCGAAAAAGCCCTGTCTGCTCATCTCGATAAAATATCGGGAGATACAGAACGATTAGGCGAGTTTGAAATTAGACTTGAAGGCATGAAGGGAGAGGTCTTAGAAAACTCAAAGCAGTTTACGGAAAGAATACGGAGCAGACTTTTAGAATTTAAGACAAGGGGGATAGAGTTCATTGACGAGCTGATAAGGTTTGAGAACGTGCTGAAGCTCATTAGAAAAGAGAAAGTCGCAAAGGAGTTTGAATCCCAAGTTTCCTCTCAAACTGTGAAGGAATTGGAGATGGACCTTGAGGCTATGGTAAGTTGGGCTGAGCGGTCGTCAAGAACCCTTATGGACAGCGCTATAGACTTTTATCGTAAGTCCATTCAACCGGAGGCTCTTAAAAATGGAACGGGATTTTCATCCAATAGAATGCAGCTTATAGATACCGTAAGGTCTGAGCTTGAGCTTAGGCGCAAACAGATTGACCCTACCATCCTAGGAGGTAATCTTGTGGATTCTGCGAGGGGTGCGGTGGCTTCGGTTTTGGGAGTTCAGGTGGGATCTCTCGCGCTTGGTGCTGCGGTTATTTCGGCTTTCTCATCCCTTATAGTGGATATAACCGGAATACTCACGACGATTGCCATTATGGCTACGGCTTTTGCCATACTTCCCAAAAAAAGAAGGGATGCTATGAGGGAGTTTGGTACTAAGGTTGATACTTTGATACAAGAGCTTACTGGGAGTATAAGCTCTCAGTTTGAACGCGACCTCGACGGTATAAAAACCCAGGTTCTCGACTCCTTGATACCGCTTAAAACCTTCTACAAAACCCAGCAGAAAAAACTAACTGAGTCTAGAGAAAGAGTGGGAGAGATTGAGGGGAAGTTTAGGGAGATCAAGAATGGAGTAAATTAATAATTGTTTTGGCAGCTAAGAATTAGTTTTACAAATATTTTGCTCACATCCTTTTCGCTATTGCATCAAGAGGTGTTAATTGAATACATCCAGAGGCAAAGAAGGAAAAAGGTGTAATTATATAGATAATACTTTATCATGGGTAAAAACTTGGATTTGGGAGAAAGGATGGTTTGTGATATTTATTGCCTTATTTCTCGCATGGCGAATTTGGATACTACCAGATGAAGCAATGCCATCAATTAGTGAAAAGAATCAACAAACACTCTATTTGCTAAGTGCAATTGCACAGTCCCTAGCTGCTGTACTAGCTCTAGTTTTTACTATATCTCTAGTAGTTGCTCAACTTTCCTCAAAGTATTCTCACCGTTTACTAGCAAGCTTCTTTGATAAGTCAACTATTTTTTATATCCTTCTCTTCATAATCTCTGTATTACTACCGTTCTGGATTCTTTCTCAACCTGAGATTAATGATGTTCCTGTAAAGTTTTCATTAATCTTATCTGTTATCTGTTTACTTTTTCTTATTCCATACTTTCTGCGATTCAAGGAGAAACTTGATCCCGAGAGAATAATTGAGGACTTAAAGAAAAAGTCACTGAAACAATTCAAAGTTAATCCAATGAAGGAACCTGAAGAGATAGTTAACATTGATAACTTTATAATGAGCGCCTTCATATTCAAGGATTATGATACCTTCAACAGAGGGATAGAATCCTTGAAATCGTTAGCCATTCTTACACTTGAGTCATCAGATTATCAAATTGATGAAAGATGAAACCAAAAGTTAATGGTATTTCAGTTCATAGTCGAGAGACTTGCTGAAATTGGTCTCGTAACCATAGAAGATCCAAGAGCTCCTTTAAAGGTGACTGATGCTCTATTTCGAATCGGAAAGAAAGGAATTCATCAAAACTTAGATGAATTCGCTTCCTACATTTGTAGCCATCTAGGAAGAATTGGTATCAAGGCAGCACAAAAGGGCATAACAAATATCATAATGGATTCTGGGAGAGGTGTAATTAATTGCTTATACGGCTTAGCTATTGAGGTTGTAAAAAAGAAAAATGAAGATGTTGCAGTTTACTCTGGTCAGTGCCTCGCTGATATTGCTATTGATGCAGCTCAAAATAATCTTCTTCAAATTGCAGAAAATGCAGCCACTATGTTATATACCATCAGTCATAAGGCTGTGAAAAGCAAAATGAAATTTGCTACAAGCTTGACTTATCAATTAGGAAGGATTGGTCATGAAACAGTAGAGCAGGGTTTTGAGTACCCGAATTTCATTCCTACACACCTTAGCCACCTTGGAGCTGATGCAGCAGATAGAGGACTCGAAGAAACATCATTGGAAGCCTCTAACATCCTATGTGGCATGGGACGAAGAGCTGTAGAAAAAGGGCTAAAGGTGGCTTTAGAGTCAATTACAAGATGCTTGGAAGACGTTGGTAAAAAATCTATAGAGAATTCCTTAATAGAAACTACTCGATCTGTTTCAAATGGATTGTGTGAAATTGCTATCATGTGCAATAGGCAGAGTTTAGATGCTATGTCCCGCAGAGCTTTAGTATTTTTCATAGGATTGGGCGACCGTGCTACATTGAAAAATAATGAAGAAATTAAACGGGTTATCGCTTCTCAAATAAACGAAGTAGAAAGAAAGGTGGGAGCTGATTTTGTAAACATAGGCTTTAATTACATGCCTTCATATTTTTCTAATCGTCAAGATATTCAACAGGTTTTAACGGAGTTCCAACAATTTTATGAAAATGAGAAATCTAAGCTATAAAAATCACAGGGATTATAAATAATTTATAAGTTTTCAAAAAGAAATTGGGAATATGTCGACTACTATCTCTTGATAGCAAATAAGCGAAGGGGAAAATTTATGGCGGGCGATGCGAGATTCGAACCCCCGACCTCTGGCTAAAGTTACCGGAGACATTCGGGTATCCGAAGCAACCAATAAAATACTGTTATCGAAATTTGTAGCATTCATTTCTGTAAAATTTCTATGATCTTTTTGATAACTTCAGTGATTTTACAGGGTTAAGATGACCCGCTCGATATAATATAATCTGCCGGTCTGCTGTAAATAGACGATTTGGCCTAACATTACTCTTTTGCTTCAAAGTTCCTGTTTCAAAGTCGCTATCATCAATTAGGATCGCATAACTGTCTTTAATCTGTCGGCTGGTTATTTGACAGAGGATCAAATCATCGCCCTTTAGTTCCGCTACAATCAGAGCAGGCCGTCTCTTGGCTTGTGTCAAATCCGAAAATGGGAAAGGAACAACCACCACATCCCCTCTTACAAATCTCGCCAAGCTTCATCTTCCTCCGGTCTTAGCCAATCTTTCTGAAGGGATGATTCGCTGGCAATAGCTGTTTCCAGTTTCTCCATTGCGGCTTTTGTCCTCAGAAAGCGAATGAAGTCTAGGATTTCTTCAAGGAATGACTCTGGAATCTGGTCAAGCTCTTTTGAGATCAATTCTTTTTTGCTCATAATCTGTACCTTATTAGATAATATAACATCTCGGTCAACATACAGCAATTTTAAATACGAAAGAATAATGATATAAGTGGCGGCGATGCGGGATTCGAACCCGTGACCTCTGGCTTCGGAGGCCAGCACTCTATCCCCTGAGCTAATCGACTGATTTAGCATATAGCTCTGGTTAGAACGAGCTTTGGGGGTTATTGTTGCCATTGCCGGTTTTACTCATTTACTAATGAATCTTTACATTACCTTGCTCCAGCTACTTAATTTACTTTCTTGATGGTGACCAAGACAAAATGTAATATAGTATATATAGGCTTTCGTGACACGGTGAATCTCTCAGCCGTAGGATATTTTGACGAGCTAATGTGGATTGATGATAGAGTGGGAGAGGAGTTTTGTTGGTCATGGAACTCAAGGGTTTTGTATCTTCAACTTTTAAGCGAGAAGAACAACGGCCACCCTGGAATCTATCTACTTCCAAATTGCTCTCAGCCTTCTTCAACCGGGTAGAAAGCCTTAATGGGAAATTCTCGGCGGTTGGCGATCGACCAGTTTATGATAATACAATATTTCCTTGGGTTGCTGATGTGGAGCGGGAATGGATGAAAATTCGAGCCGAGCTGGATCAGGTTATGCAACGCCGAGAGGAACTTCCTAACTTTCACGAGATCACGAGTGAAGTAAAAACCATCACTGATGATGAACATTGGAAGACGTTTTTTCTTGCCGGTTATGGATTAAAGTGTGATGAGAATTGTCGTAGATGCCCGGAAACCACACGAATACTTAAAAAAATCCCTGGTATGAAAGCGGCCTTTTTCTCGATTTTGTCCCCTAACAAGCACATTCCTCCTCATCGCGGCGCATACAACGGAGTGTTACGTTATCACCTGGGTCTGATTGCACCGGAGCCAAAGGAGAAATGCCGCATTAGAATTGGTAATGAAATTAGACATTGGAATGAGGGAGAGAGCCTTATTTTTGACGACACCTATGAGCACGAGGTTTGGAATGAGACTACTGGATATCGCGTCGTGCTTTTTGTTGATTTTGTCCGACCGATAAAATTTCCCTTCAACCTTTTGAATCTATTTCTTCTATTTATATCCAAGTTCACACCCTACATGCGAGAAGGCCAGGAAAACCAAAAAAAGTGGGAAAAGAAATTCTATAAGCGTTAAAACGGGGATTAGCTTGGGATATAAAGCATTAGAATAGATGATGAAATACCCGAAGTAAGTGGTAACTCCTGGGTCCTTAAGGTGTCGCACATTATATTACCTTGTATTTTCTAACTCTTCTTGGAGCAATGAGAGATTGTATAAAAGAGCCCACATTGAGCTTAAGTTCACAATATGAACGAAATCTTGACGACATTGAAGATGCAAGTTCTCGACTCTTTTTAATACTGCTTAAGAACTTTTACAAAACCCAGCAGAAAAAACTAATTGAGTCCAAAGGAAGAGCGGAGGATATAGAGGGGAAGTTTAGAGAGATAAAGGACAGTGTGTTGTAGGAATTTTTCGGGAAAAAATCTTCTAAGTTTTCAGTAGTTATCTTGCTCCCTTCCTTGCATTGCAACTCCGACACATAAGAGCCGCATTTGAAAGTGTTGTCGGACCTCCAGCTTGTCGATTACGTTTTCTGTCAGTCAACAAGCATCTCTGCTTATCCATTTCATTAACAAGAAGCAAAAGAGAATAGAAGTCTACGGCATTGGCAAACCTAGTAGTGTGCAAATCCGGGAACATACGCTTAACGATATTGAGAGTATGAACGAAGTCATTCATACAACGATGCAACGAACGCCCATCAACAGACTGTTCACCAATAATGTCATCTAGTGCTTTTTTCTTATTGATAGGTTCATTGTTGTGGATTGATGCCATCAACTCACAGATTAATTCGACGTGCTTCATTCGACTGATCTGCCCATGCGATAAAATATGAGTTCGTAAGAAATACTCCCTAAAACGTTTCGCCAGTTTTCCAGCTTGGCGTAAGAAGTCACTACGATAATATTTAGCGTGTCGCCTTTCTGCTCCCGTTAGTCTCTTTCCAGTGGAATTGATACGCACAAACAGGTCAATGATGTCCTATAGTTCACCGGAGATCTCGGCAGTCTGAATCTTGTAACCCATTACATGGTGTTCGTATCCCTTTTTTTGTATCTTCTGCCAATCCCAATCCGAGATACTATCCCCAGAATCAAGCCGAGTTCGGAGAGAAAAGCGAATTCCTCGAAACCACCCCAAACCTTGGAACATCAAGATAGACTCAAGACGCTGCTTGCCATCAATGACATCGTATACGAGTTTTCCGCCATCGCTACGCCTGTAGAGAAAAACTGATGGGATCGGATAGTTCTGCAGAATTGGCTCAATGAGTTTTTTTCTGTCACTCGACGACCAGACAGAATCACGCTGAAAGCCGGGTTCAAGATTGAGTTGCCCGTTCTTAAACAGTAAGACAAACTCTTGAACGGTTTTGTCTCCATAGTCGTAGTCAAGTACCATAGATAATTACCCTTAATGATTTTTTAACTACGGGCGATGCGGGATTCGAACCCGCGACCTCTGGCTTCGGAGGCCAGCACTCTATCCACTGAGCTAATCGCCCGATTTTCAAAGTTTGCAATGTTTTGAGTGAATTGTAAAGTTAATCCAATAGACTGAGAAGTAAATATGTTATCTTGGCTAACAGATTGGTTAACACTTTGCTGAGATTTGAACATTAATGAGCACTCCTGAAGTTTGGTTTTAGAGTGTACGCACATTAGAAATACCTTATTCAACCCTTTTATCGAATTTGATATAATGGTGCTTAGTTTAGAGGTATTATAGCGAGGAATTACATATGAAGAAGTGTCCATATTGCGCTGAAGAGATTCAAGATGAGGCTATAAAATGTAAGTATTGTAGTGAGTGGCTGGAGAACCAGACTACGAAATGTGTTAATTGTGGTAAGGAAATCGGGAAAGAAGATAATCAGTGCAAATTTTGCGGTATCATTCAACCCATTGATATTCCCACGAGCAAGAAAATAGCAAGCTCTAGACCCTTAGCAATCAATAGGAAAAACAAACTTGCGGCTGGATTGTTAGCCCTGTTCTTAGGTGGAATCGGTATTCATAAATTTTATTTAGGAAAAGCAGGTCAAGGGGTTGTCTATCTCCTATTCTGTTGGACTCTTATACCAGCGATAATCGGCTTTGTAGAGTGTTTAATCTACCTTACTATGACTGAAGAAGAATTTGACTGTAAATACAATTCTTCCCAATAGTCCTATCCCTATTCTATTCTTATTTATGATAAATATTCTTTCAAGTCTAATAACTATCTCATCTTGCTAACCCTGACTATTTCCCAACGAGCCTTTCTCAATTGTTAATTTATCCCCGATCACTGCCGCTACTCGTCGAAATTCCTAATTCCTTCATAACAATCTGCATGTCATCCCAGAGGGGTTTCTTAAATCCCGGATTTCTAAGAAGTGCCGCGGGATGGTATGTGACTAAGAGCTTTGACCTTCCGTATCTATGAAATTTCCCCCTTAGGTCTCCCAGCTTTCCTTTTGTCTTGAACAATGACTGCGCTGCAACGCTTCCGAGGCAAACTATCACCTCTGGTTCAATGGATCGAAGCTGTTTAAAAAGAAACTGCTCACAGGTTCCGGCTTCATCCGGTTCGGGAGCTCTATTTCCGGGTGGACGACACTTTACAACATTGCATATATAAACATCAGACCGCCTAAGTCCCATTGCAGCAATTATCTTTGTGAGCAGCTGTCCTGCTCTCCCCACAAACGGCCTCCCCTGCTTGTCTTCTTCTTCGCCGGGTCCTTCGCCAACAAACACAAGCTTTGCCCTTGGATTCCCTTCGCCAAAGACTATATTGGTTCGTCCCTGATGGAGCTTACACCTTGTGCAGTCCCCGATTTCTTCTCTGATTTCCTCAAGGGTGAGTTTTTTTGCACTGGCATCAAAAATACTGAGTTGCTCCTGGACTTTTATTGTGGGTAGGGGTTTTTCCTTTTCAACTTCGGTTTGAATTGGTCTTTTTATAGGAACTTGAATACTTTCTTCTTTCTTTTTTCTTTCTACGACTACGCCTTCAAGCCCAAGAATCTTTTGAAACTCGAAGTATCTCTTAAGCTCTTCTAGTATCTCTTTTAATTCCGCCTCTAAATTCATCTGAGCTCTAGCCACGAAGACTCTAAGGCACTAAGCTCTAAACATAAATTTAAGATCTTTCTTTGTGTCTTCCTGACTTTGTGGTTATTTGGATTTTGAACTTCTAATATAATATAACACGCGTAAAAAGCAAAGCTCGGAATTTGAAACCGAAGGGACGTTAATTTAAAATATTGCATGCCCCAAAGTAATCTATTGCTTATTTTCATTACAAAGAACTTTAAAACCGATTGAAGAAAATGATTCCTTATTTCCTATCTATAGTTTTTCCAAGGAGATTGATTCAGAAAAAATGAAAGACGGTTATAACCCACAACAAATCGAAGAAAAGTGGCAGGGAATCTGGGAAGAAAAAAAACTATATGAAGTGTCTGAGGATCCAAAAAGGAAAAAGTTCTATGTCCTTGAGATGTTCCCCTACCCATCGGGAAGAATACACATGGGGCATGTGAGGAATTATACAATAGGGGATGTCATAGCGCGCTATAAGAGAACACGAGGCTTTAACATACTTCATCCCATAGGATGGGATGCCTTCGGGCTTCCAGCAGAAAACGCTGCTATTCAACGTGGGGTTCATCCCGCAAAATGGACTTACGAAAACATTTCTCAGATGAAAGAACAGCTCAAGAGGCTCGGCTTTAGCTATGACTGGACAAGGGAAATCGCAACCTGCGATCCGTCTTATTACAAATGGGAACAGATGGTTTTTACAATGATGTTTGAACGAGGGCTCGCGTACAAAAAGTCCTCTGTTGTAAACTGGTGTCCCTCTTGCGAGACGGTTTTAGCAAACGAGCAGGTTGTAGTATCTGGTGCCGTATTACCCGAACCGCAGTTTGGTTCGGGAGGCAATAAACAGTTAGCGCCAGATGGAAATAAAGAGATTGGAAAATGCTGGAGATGCAAATCTGAAGTTCAGCTCAAAGAGATGGACGGATGGTTCTTTAAGGTTACCGAATACACTGAGGAACTCCTTGAGTGTGTTGAAAAACTAAAAGACGGCTGGCCTGAGAGAGTCCTTGCGATGCAGAAGAACTGGATTGGGAAGAGCACAGGGGCTGAAATTGATTTTCCACTTGAGGAAAGAATAGATGGGGAGACTATCTTGAGGATTTTTACCACCCGCCCTGATACAGTTTTTGGCGTGACTTTTATGTGTATTGCTCCAGAGCATCCGCTTGCCGAGAAACTCGTTAAAGGAAAGGAAAAAGAGGAAGAAGCTCTTAGGTTCATAAATAGAGTTAAAAAGCAGAGCGATGTGGAACGAGTTGCTGAGGGAACAAAAAAAGAAGGCGTTTTTACAGGCTCTTATTGCAAAAATCCGTTTAGCGGAGAGCGTGTGCCGATCTATATTACCAACTTTGTTCTCATGGAGTATGGAACAGGAATAATAATGTGTGTTCCTGCCCACGACCAGAGGGACTTTGAGTTTGCAAAAGAGTACGGCCTGCCTATAAAGGTTGTGATTCAGCCCGTAGGGGCGATTCATGAATCGCCCCTACATCTAGGGAGTATGGAAAGAGCCTACGAAGAACCTGGCGTCATGGCGAATTCCGGTGAATTCTCCGGTCTTCCATCGGAAGTCGGAAAAGAAAAGGTCATAGAGTATGTTCAATCTAAGGGGTTCGGCGAAAGAAAAGTGAACTACAGGCTAAGAGATTGGGGCATATCCCGTCAGAGATACTGGGGAACGCCCATACCGATAGTTTATTGTGATACCTGCGGTGCTGTGCCCGTTCCCGACGAAGAGCTTCCTGTGGAGCTTCCTCTGGACGTTGAGTTTACGGGAAAAGGAGGTTCTCCTCTTGCCAAATTGGAGAGCTTTATAAAAACAAAGTGCCCCAAGTGCGGCAAGGATGCAAGAAGGGAGACCGATACTATGGACACTTTTGTCGAGTCCTCATGGTATTTTCTGAGATATGCGTCCCCTGATTTTGATGAAGGAATGTTCGAGGAAGAGAAGGTCAAGTATTGGCTTCCCGTTGATCAATATATCGGCGGTATCGAACACGCTATCCTGCATCTACTTTATTCCAGGTTCTACACAAAAGTTTTAAGAGACCTGGGGATGTGCGCTCTGGACGAGCCTTTTTCAAATCTTCTTACTCAAGGAATGGTTATAAAAGACGGAGCCAAGATGTCAAAGTCTCTGGGCAATATTGTTGACCCGGATGACATGATTCAAAAATTCGGAGCAGATACCGTCAGAGTATTCATGCTTTTTGCCGCTCCCGTCCAAAAGGACCTCGACTGGAGCGATGAGGGCATTGAAGGAGCATACAGGTTTTTAAACAGGGTGTGGCGGCTTGTCTCAGACGTATTTCCTCAAATAGAGAGTTTAAAAAATACAAAGCCAGATTTGAGTCAAATCGCTGAACCCGCTAAAGAGCTTCTTATCAAGGTTCATAAAACAATAAAGAAAGTAACAGATGATTTGGAAAGATTTCAGTTCAACACTGCAATTGCAGCGATTATGGAGCTTCTTAACGCCGTATCAAGGTTTGAACCTCATACCGACGACGACATATCGGTCCTCAGAGAGTCGGTTGAGTCCATAGTGCGGCTCCTCTACCCTGTGGCTCCTCACATAGGAGAGGAACTTTGGGAATCGTTGGGATACGAGGAAACACTAGTTGATAAACCCTGGATGGAATGGGACAGAGAAATTGTTGAGAGCGCCGCAATAACCGTTGTGCTTCAAGTGAATGGAAAGGTGAGAAGCCAGGTTATTATGGATTCGGATTCGGATCGGGAAGAAATGAAACAAGCTGCCCTTTCAGATGAAAAGGTTAAAAATTACATTGCCGGTAAAGAAATCAAGAAGGTTATTGTTGTGCCTAGAAAACTCGTAAATATAGTGGTTTGATTTTGTTGACAACATCATTTTAAGTGTGTTTATTCTTTAGTCAGAATTTTAGTCAACCAAAATTTGAGGCTGAATTACATGAAAGTGTTACCATAGTCTGAAGTGAAGATGAAGTTGAGTGAACTCGTTGAAGAGGTTTCATCCAGAGATCAGGAGATTACTATCACGAGAAATGGCAAACCGGTGGCGATAATCGTTAGCCCCGATGAGTTTGAAAGCTGGAAAGAAGCTCTCTCTATTCGAGCGGATGAAGAATTAATGGCTGAAATCCGAAGAGGCTTGGAAGATTTAAAGAAAAGGCGCGAGCTTTATACACTAGAGGAATTATTCAAAGAGTGAATCGTTTTTCTTGATCCCCGCTTATGGCTTCACATCGCAAACTGAAAATTTCTAATGAGGTTCAAGAATTAATCAGTCGTCTCCATCCGAACCTTAAGCAGAAAATTCGCGTGGCTTTATTAGAGATGATAGAAAATCCATCATGTGGAAAGTCTCTTCGTAGAGAGCTACAGGCAATGAGAAGTTTTCGCGTTAGCAAGTTTCGAATCGTATATAGTTTGGCCTCAAATGCCATAGAGATAATTGCCCTTGGGCCAAGGCGCAGTATATATGAAGAAACGCTAAGGCTTGTACGAAACGAGGAGCAAGGGTAGGTTCTAGTTTCAATAGAATTTTATTGACCTTTCAGACTTCTATGGTATCTTCACTTTGCTCAAAAATTGTCCGCTATGGGATTGATTAATCAATCCCATACTAATTTTAGAGGTCAATTTCTAATGAACGGAGGTATATAGGTTGCAAAAAGGGAGAAAAATTGCAGAAGAAAAACCCAAAAAGGTTAAAGCAATAGAGGTAGAAACTCCAAAAACAATTTCCAAGCTCTTAGCAGATATGTCAAGAACTGGATTTCAGGGGAAAAACCTGGCTAAAGTAGTCGAAGTTTTGGAGCATATGATTAAGGATAAGGACACGACCATCCTTCTAGGCTACGCAGGTTCTTTATCCACAACCGGGCAGTGGAAGATAATTAATTGGTTAATAGAAAATCGCTTCATTGATATCCTGGTTCCGACCGGAGCAAATATTTCTGAAGATATAGTTGACGCTATGGGCTACGGTTACTGGCAGGGAGGTCATCTGGTTGATAATGAAAAGCTATTTAGAGAGGGTTTTAATAGATATTATGATGTTTATGGAAAAGAAAGCGATTACCTGGAGATGACAGAACTCATTGCGGAATTCATCCTGACACTCGATGAAGATTACAAATACTCCTCAAGGGAATTTTTATACCTTTTTGGGAAATGGCTGGGAAAAAAGAAAATAAGAAGCATAGTTGCAGTTGCTGCGGAAAACGGAGTTCCGATTTTTAGTCCTGCTATAGCGGATAGTCCCTATGGAGACGCCGCCCTTATTGCAAAAAGCAAGGGTTTTAGTCTGACTATTGATGCAATAAAGGATTATATTGAATTTATGAACCTGGGAGAGAGGGTAAAAAATACAGGGGTAATCTATATTGGAGGAGGAGTGCCGAAGGATTTCATTCAACTTTTTGCCGTAACCGGCGATTTGCTCTACAGGGATAGAGAAATTCCCAATAGAAAAGACGGGCTTAAGCGCAACAGCACGAATGAGACCTATTATCCCCATAGGTACGCCGTCCAGATAACCACCGACTCGCCGCAGTGGGGAGGTCTTTCAGGATGTACATTTGAAGAAGCGGTATCATGGGGAAAGGAAGACCCCACGGGAAGGTTCATCCAGTGCTACTGCGATGCAACTATCGCTTTGCCAATAGTAGCACATGCACTAGCGGAAAGGATAAAGTCAAGGAGAACAGGAACTAACTTTTCTGATTTGTTTAGATAGGCCTAATCTTCAACCACTAAGACACAATGGCACTTAGAAGTGTTTAGTTTGTAGTAATTAGTTTTTAATCTAACAACTAAACGCTAATAACTAAAAACTTTATTTCTTCGTGCCTTTGTGGCTAAACACTTACAAATAAACGAGCCAAATCCTGCGAGGCCTTTTCAGAGTCGGATGAACTAAAAACGCTTGTGATTACGGCAATCCCGTCCACAGCTGTTTCAAGAACTGACCTTGCATTTTCCGCATTTATCCCCCCGATAGCAAAAATGGGAATCCTGGTTATTTTTCTCTTAGCTTCTCTTAAGACCTCGAATGGGGTGGGTTTTCTTTCCGGTTTCGTAGGGGTAAAAAAAGGCGTTCCAAAAGCCACATAGTCTGCACCTTCTTTTTCTGCTTGTAATCCCCTTTCGATCATTCCGTAACATGAAACGCCAATTATCGCTTCGCTGCCAAGAAGTTTTCTCGCTTCGGAAATAGGTGGATCATCCTCTCCTAGGTGAACTCCGTCTGCTCCTATTTCTTTTGCAAGCACCGGTGAATCGTTGATAATTAAGGGAACTCCATATTTTCTAGTAATTTCATGAAGGTCTTTTCCCAGTTTTATTATCTCTTCCTCGGGAGTATCCTTTTCTCTTAATTGAACTATTTTGGCTCCGCCTATTAGAGTCTTCTCTACAGTCTTTATGAACCTATCCCTTGGGATTAGTTTCTTATCTGTTATTACATATAGTCCACTAAGTAAATATTTCATTACAATTAAAGATAACAAAATCAATGGATTTCTGCAAATTCTTTATAAAATACTTGAAATATCGGTAGAAATTATATATAATGAGACCAGGCAAATTGGTTGGAGACCAAAAATCAACAAAGGAGGTATGGTGACATGGGAAAAGATAAAAGAGGTTTTGTATATTTAAAAACCTCGGTGGTCGTTTCGTTAGTTATACTTGCAGCGTTGTTTATTCCAATAAAAGGGGTTAAAGCTGCAGGACCCTCGCTCCCTTATTCCTTCTTTTTAGAACATCCTTACTCGATTACTGGCGTCAGAGGAAATTTTGAAATAATAGACCTGGACGGTTCTGGAGGATTATTCATGAACCAAATTAGAGCGGATATCAATGTGTATCAAAATTTGTTCGGAATATACGCCAAGTTTCCTTTTGCAGGTGTGACTAATTTCGGTCCAGACGAGGAAGACGATTATGATTTTGGAAACATAGGGATTGGAGGAAAAGTCGCCCTGCTTAATACTGATTCGGCGGTTCTTACAGGTGGATTTGAAGTCATACTGCCTACCACAAGCAATGATTTCGGATCCGCAGCGGCACGCGCTTATTTCAGAGATTTTTCTTATTTCGTAGACGATGCCTTAACTCTGAAGCCATATGCGGTGTTTGGATATAGCCAAGGTATATTTGGCTTTCAGGCTAACTTTGATGCCGATATAATAACAAACGCAGATGAAATTGAAGATGATAGTACTGAGCTCATACTTAAATACGGAGCTACTGCAAGTGTTACTCCAAACCTTTCTCTCCCATTTTCAACTTCGTTCCTACTGGAGTTGCTTATGGCATCATCCACGTCTTTTGACGACAATATCACTGGAGCTTATCTAACACCTGGTGTTAGGTTTGGAGGTCAGATATTAAGCCTTGGGGCAGGCGTTCAAATTCCCTTTGGCAGCGACGAGGTTACGGATTTTGCCAATGTAGGTTTCCTTCTTGATCTTGTGATAAGATTCGGTAGTTAATCTGCAGGAACGCGCCACGGCGCGTTCCTGCTTCAAATTTGATTTTAAAATGGGCTAGGCATGAAAAACATGTTCTAGCCCGTTTTTTTTAAGGTATCCTTTTTCCCATACGCATGGACAATCAAGCTGTAGTTTTTGCAAGGGATTTATCCAAGACGTTCGGCTCAATTCGTGCTGTGAATGGGATTTCGTTCGAGGTTATGCAGGGGGAATGCTACGGATTTCTTGGACCAAATGGAGCGGGGAAAACCACGGTAGTTCGGATGATTTACTGCCGCACCTTTCCTACTTCAGGGATTCTGAAAGTTTTTGGACTGGATGTAATGAAGAATAGAAGAGAAATAAATACGATGATTGGTGTAGCTCCTCAAGAAAACAACCTGGACCCCGATTTGAATGTGATTGAAAACCTTATTGTTTACTCCCGTTACTATGATATTCCAAGAAAGGAAGCAGACGAGAGAGGAAAGGAGCTTCTTAGGTTCTTAAGCATTGACGAGAGAAGGAAAGAGGAAGTAACCAAGCTCTCAGGTGGTATGCAAAGGCGTCTTGTGATTGCGAGAGCGCTTATCAATAATCCTAAACTCTTGATGCTAGACGAACCGACGACGGGGCTTGACCCTCAGGCAAGACACCTCATCTGGCAGAGGCTTCGCGAGCTAAAAAGAAAAGGCGTTACTATGGTTCTTACTACCCACTATATGGAAGAAGCAGAGAAGCTCTGTGATAGAGTTGCGGTTATGGATTCCGGTAAAATTCTTGCGGAAGGCTCCCCACATGAACTTATCCGAAAATATGCGGGAGAGGATGTTTTCGAGATAAGGCATTCCGAGGATGATGGAATTTGGGGGAGACTAAACGGGCTTGATTTCAGCTTTGAAAAGGCGGGGGATACGGTTTATATATTCTCAAAAGAAGGAAATGAGATAGGCAAAAGGCTTCTTCCCATAAGAGACGCTGAAATCCTTCACCGCCGCGCAAACCTTGAAGATGTGTTCTTGCGTTTAACCGGAAAAGAGTTGAGGGATTAATGGTCTAGTTGATGTTTTCTAAGTATTGTTTATAGTAGATGACATTAAAAATCTTTAGTCTCATAAGTATCATAAAATTGTGAAGTTTACGGGTATAAATAGGGATTAAGATGCGGATTTTGCTTTTCCTAATTATATCTCTCGTATTTTTTGGAGCCGTTGTATGTTCTCAAGACCTAAACCCTAAAAACAGGGGTAATGGTGATATATCCGATACCAAGGTATCACTTCATAGGTTCAGTTTGTTGAACGGCGGCATAAACGGTATATTTGATAACTTCCCTCCAGCTGCATCGGAGGATTCTGAATTAAAACAATTTTCAAGTGATAATTCTTTTTTAATTCAAGAGGAAAATGAGTTTATAGAAGGGCTTGAGCAGGAAGATAAGGCAGAGTCTACGATAATTTGGGGAGGAATTTTTCCTTTTGTGTCTTTGCCTAATGAGGACGTTGAGAATCGAGAAGGTTTTTTTTCTAATGACAGCATTTTTTTCTTCTGGTATTTAAAGAAAAAGTTCTAGTATACAAAACTACTCAAAATGATCCTCCTATGTTTACTACCCTTGATCGTTAGTTAAAATAAACGCAAATTCAAATACAGGAGAGTGGAAAATGAAAATTGCTCTTTTAGGTGGAACTGGAGATATTGCAGAGGGACTGGTACTCAGGTGGTCTAAGGTTGGTCACGAGATTTTTATAGGCTCAAGGAGCGATGAAAAGGCAAAGGGAATCGCAGCCGAGTACACACAGAAGCTAAACGAACTTGGCATCGTCTCAAAGATGCAAGGCATGCCAAATGCAGACGCCGCCCGTGCAGCCGAAGTTGTCATAATAAGCATTCCGCCCGAGCATGCTGCTTCAACCATCACCCAAATTCGGGATAGCTTCACAAGCCAGATAGTAGTCACTCCAGTTGTTTCTATGGCTAAGAAGGGAAAGGTTTTTACTTATTCCCCTCCTCCCCAAGGTTCTTCAGCCCTTCAGATAAAGGAGGCATTGCCTGAAACGACAAAGCTTGTCTCTGCTTATCACAACCTACCTGCAAAGGAGCTCAGCCAGATTGATCAAGTTCTTGACTATGACGTTGTAATGTGCGGAGATGACGATGAGGCAAAGGCTGTGGTAAAAAGGCTTACTGAGGAAATGCAAAATCTAAGAGTATTGGATGCGGGACCTCTTGAGGCTTCATCCATGATAGAAGCCATTACGCCTCTTATAGTTAATTTGAATATAAGATATAAACCTCAGCACTTCTCAGTGAAGTTCGTGTGATGTTAAGATACGAGAAAGGATTCAAACAAATTGAGAAGGCTTGTAATTATTTATACTATTTCACATAAGAAATTCCTGAAATTCACGGTTATAGTTCATATTAATAGCTCATGGACTAAGAATTAAAAGCTATGAGTTAAGTTGTTATAGAGTGTTTTAAAATCTAGAGGAATTCGAACTTGTTATTTATCCTGAGTCTGCGTCTAGGTCATGCGGAATGGTTCCCCACAAGTACTAGTAGTAAAGCCGTAGAAATTTCTAAGCCTAAAATAGTCCCAAAGACCTATTCCAATTTTACATCTTTAGTCATTATTATATAAATAGAGAGACATCAAACCTTCGATATAAACTATACTTGAAGAGTTTTTCAGTTGTCATGTGCTTTTTGCAAAAGACAAATGACCAAGGGCAGTGGAGGGGTAAGGAATATATGGTTAGTGTTTCAGAGTTCTTGGAGTTTTGTTCGTCGTTCATTTGAGAGGTGGTAGTGGATAAACTAGAAATTTAAGATTGAGAAACCTGCTACATCACTAGTTCAAAAGTTAGCTTGGCAACTCAAAAGACTTTAATATAATTCTATAAGGGCGACAATTTTTGGTACATGAATCCGCATCTTTAAAACAAACGTTATTTCAGTTCGAGTTGTAATTGAGAAAAAATAAAATTCTTTAGCTTTTCAATAGATTATATTCTTAATTGATCCTGTTTCTTTTCTGGCATGAATTTTTTGACAGAACCACAAAGGGGAGACAAATTAGTTGATAAAGAGGATAGTGTCTACTGAATTTGTAGAAACCAAAGAAGATAAGGTTTAGTAGTAAGGAACATACAAGGATTTTGTAAAAAAAACTAATGCTCCTCAAGGGACTGACAGGTTCTTTAATCCGTTTTGGGATGATTACTTTAATTATAAGTAATCGGCAGGGAGAGATATGAGTTTTTATGATGAATTAAAACAGCCAAACGAGGATTTAAAGATATTAGCTAGCCTATTCAGGCAGTACATAAGTCCACTGATTTACAAGATATTAACAGAATTGTTTTAGATTCAGTTATTGAGCTGGAAAATGTAGATCTGGCAATGATCTATCTGATAGACGAAGAAAAACGCGAAGCAGTGCTTAAAGCCCATAGAAATGTTTCCGAAGATTATATAAGAAGAGCCGAAAGGATACCCTATCCTAAGGGGATAACATGGAAGGCAATAAACGGAGGCAGAATAGTAAATATCGAAGATGCTCAGAAAGACCCGGATACAGGCCCTGCTGGTAGAGATCTAGGACACCATAGTAATTTAGGTATACCTATATTTCTAGAAGAAAGGGTTGTAGGTGTTATTTGGTTTGGAAGCTACAAAGAACGTAGGTTTGATGAAAGAGAGGTAAACCTACTTTCCACTTTTGGAGATCAGATTGCTATAGCCATAGCAAAGGCTAAGCAAACTGAGGAGCTTAAAGAGACTCAAAAAAACCTTGAAGAAAGAAATAGTAATTTATCCATCTTAACTGCAATTTCCCAAGCAGTCCATCAATCTGTAGATTTAAATCAATTATATAGAACAGTCTTGGATGTAACTGAGGATTTGAAATTCATTGATCTTATATCTTTATATTTAGTCGAAGGAGAGGGAGATAAAAGAGAGGCAGTACTGCGGATTCATCGAGGATATCCCGAAGAATATTTAAAAAAGGCAAGCAGGATTCCATATCCGAAAGGTAATATATGGAAAGTAATTGAGACTGGAAAATCTGTTTTTTATGAAGATGCTTCTGATCCCTCTACTCCTGTCGGGCCTGCCGGGAAGGCATTAGGGCAGCGTTCACTTTTATCTATTCCTATAAAATCGGGCAGTGAGACAATAGGGGTAACTGACTTTTCAAGTTTTACGAAGCGTCGTTTTAGCGGTCAAGAACTAGATTTTCTCTTAGCTTTAGGTAACCAGGTTGGGACAGCCATAGCGAAGGCAAAGATGTTTAAAGAGATAGAACAGCGGGAGGAGGCGCTGCGCAGTAGTGAGGAACGCTATCGTGCCATTGTCGAAGATCAAACCGAACTAATCTGTCGTTTCTTGCCCGATGGAACACTCACCTTCGTCAACGAATCCTACTGTCGCTATTTTGCCAAGAAGCGAGAAGAACTGATTGGACGGAGTTTTATTCCTTTAATTCCGGATGAAGACCAAGAAATATGCAAAAACCACCTAGCTTCCTTCAGGTGGGAAAATCCTGTGACTACGATTGAGCATTGTGTTTTAATGCCGAGCGGGGAGGTTTGCTGGCAGCGGTGGACTGATAGAGCAATATTTGATCAGGAAGGAAATATTGGGGGGTTCCAATCGGTTGGACGTGATATTACGGAGCGCAAGCGGGCAGGGGAAGCTTCATTGCAACGTAGCCACCAATTAGAAATTCTCTCCCATGTTAGTCAGGAGATAAATACCGTGCTTGAAATCCCCATTGTAATGCGAACTCTGATTGCTTCAGCTATGGAACTGGTGGAAGCAGAAGCAGGAATGTCTGGTTTAATGGTAAACGGAAAAATGATTTTTACTGAATATAATAAAAAAGGCGAGTTAATTCCTATAGATTACACTTTTGAGCAAGATTATGGAGTTCCAGGTTGGGCGATGAACACAAAGAAACCCTATATTTGTAATGATGCTGAAAACGATCCTCATGTTATTTCAGAAATTCGGTAATCCTTATGTTTTTATAACTTTATTAATGTTCCAATCCTCAACCGAAGGGGTGAACTTTTAGGTTGTTTTGAAGTTCTTAACAAGAGGGAATATCGTCCATTTGATGAGGGAGACATTGAAATACTGAGGGGTCTGGCAGCCAGTGCGGCGATAGCACTTGAAAACGCTCAAATGCTGGTTGAGCGCAAACGGGCGGAGGAGGCGCTGAGAGAAAGTCTTGTACAGTTATCCAAAAAGAATCGTTACGAGACGATCATTAGCGTTGTTACTAGGAGTGTCCATCGGTCTATTAGCCTTCAAGAGGTCCTGGAAAACGCCGTTGAGTCTATCAGTAAGAATATAGATGCGGTAGACACCGTTGCAATCTACATAGCCGAAGGAGAAGAAGCGGTTTTGAAGACGCATAGAGGTTTTACTACTTCATATATTAAGCGGGCGGGAAGAATTCCCTATACGAGAGGACTTACCTGGAAGACAATCATAGAGGGGAAACCAAGGTATTGTGCGGATGTTGATGAAGATACGGCCATTGGTGCTGGAAGGAAAATGGGGCAAAGAGCTATGCCTCTATGCCTATTCATTTTGAGGGCAAGACAGTGGGGATTATAAATATAAACTCTTTAGAGAAAAATGCTTTTGATGAAGAAGAGTTAAAGCTACTTGAAATCGTGGCACAGCAAATCGAGGTAGCGATAAATAATGCGAAGCAGGCAGAAGAGCTAAGAGTCTTATATAAAAACTTAAATAAGAGAAAATAGGGACTTAGAAATACTAAACACTATCACTCAAGCTGCGCATCAGTCCCTTAACCTGCAGGAAGTCTATAGGATTGCATTAGATAAAGTTATTGAACTAGAGAATGTAGACATAGTATGTACTTATCTGGTTGATGAGACTAAGAATGAAGCTTTGTTGCAGGATTACAGGAATCTTCCCGAAGAGTTTATACAAAGAGCCGGGAGAATTCCCTACCCAAAGGGTGCAACCTGGAAGGTCATAAACACGAGAGAGATATTAAATGTTAGAAATGCTCAAGAAGACCCTGATGTTGGACCCGCAGGACGGGACCTTGAATTTCGAGGTATGCTCGGAATACTTATAACTCTTGAGGGGAAAACCATAGGGGTAATCTGGCTTCTTAGCTACAGGGAATATCTTTTTACCAAGTCTGAAGAGGATTTACTTATTTCTATCGGCACTCAGATTGCCATAGCCATAGCAAAGGCAAAGCTATATAAAGAGTTGTCCCAAAAAAAATCGTTATGAGATGATAGTTAGCACTGTCACTCGCAGTGTTCATCAGTCAATCAATCTCCTAGAGGTTCTGGAAAACGCTGTTGAGTCTATTAGTAAGAATATAGATGCGGTAGACACCGTTGCAATCTACATAGCCGAAGGAGAAGAAGCGGTTTTGAAGACGCATAGAGGTTTTACTACTTCATATATTAAACGGGCGGGAAGAATTCCCTATACGAGAGGACTTACCTGGAAGACAATCATAGAGGGGAAACCAAGGTATTGTGCGGATGTAGAACTAGATACGGTTATTGGTCCTGCTGGAAGAGAAATGGGAATAAAGAGCTATTTGTCTATGCCAATTTCTTTTGAAAGGAAGACGTTAGGCTGTATAAATATTTCTTCTTTTCAGAAGAATGCCTTTGATGAAGAGGAGTTAAAGCTACTAGAGATTGTGACACAGCAAATCGAAGTAGCAATAAATAATGCGAAGCAGATGGAAGCACTGAAGAAAAGCGAGGAGCAACAAGCCCTTATCTTCGCTCGGTTCCAATGGCGACCTACGTTTGCCGGACTTCAGGCAACTTCGGCCCGACCTGGATGAGTGAGAACATAGAACGTGTCACTGGTTTTCCATCTAAACGGTTCGTAGAGGACGAGCAATTCTGGGCTTCGCGTATTCATCCTGATGACCATGAGCGTGTGTTAAAGGAATTTGAAGCAATTCTCAACAAAGGCTCGATTGTCATTGAATATCCCTGGCAGTGTGCAGACAGCTCCTATCACTGGTTCCTTGACCAGGCGGTTCTTGTGGGAGATGAGGAATCTAAGCCCAAAGAAATAATAGGTACTTGGTTGGATATTACAGACCGCAAGCAAGCAGAGTAGGAGATTCATAAGCTAAACATCCAGCTTGAGGAAAGGGTCATTGGGCGTACCGCACAACTTGGAAGAGCGAACCGGGAACTACAACGGGCTGTAGAAGAGGCCGAGCAGGCCAATCGGGCGAAGAGTGAATTCCTCTCACGCATGAGCCACGAGTTGCGTACTCCGATGAATGCCATCTTAGGGTTTGCCCAACTTTTGGAGATGTATCCCTTCTCTACTCCTCAGCAAACGGAAAGTGTGAAACACATATTGGAGGCAGGAAGGCATCTGCTTAATCTCATAAATGAGGTGCTGGATATTGCTCGTATTGACTCAGGCCCCTTTACACTCTCAACAGAACAGATAAGTGTGAAAGAGATTATGCAGGAAGCATTGGATCTTATTCACCCTATTGCCATCGAAAGAAAAATTGGGCTCCAATCAACCTTGGCAGAGGTTAATGATTGGTACATTCTGGCTGACAAACAGCGTATAAAGCAGGTTCTTTTAAATCTTCTGTCGAACGCAGTTAAATACAACCGTGAGAGTGGAATAGTTGACCTCTCCTGCGAAGAAGCTCCCGAGAAAATGTTGCGTATTAAGGTAAGTGATACTGGTTTTGGAATTCCTAGGGAAAAGACGAACCGACTATTCAATTCATTCGACCGTTTGGGGGCTGAGCAGAGCGGTATTGAGGGTACTGGGCTTGGCCTAGCTCTTTGCAAGCAACTGGTGGGAGCAATGAGAGGAATCATAGGAGTAGAAAGCACAGTGGGTCAGGGGAGTACCTTCTGGATAGAAATGCCTCTAGCAGAAGCCCCTCTTGAGCAATTGAGTTGTATGGACGTGCTGCCCGAAGTTGAACTCGAAGCAAACGGAAAAACCCCCACTGTGCTTTACATTGAGGATAACCTTTCAAACCTCAGGCTGATTGAACACATCTTGGTTCATCGGCCTGAGGTTAAAGTTCTTTCGGCTATGCAGGGTAGCTTAGGTCTAGACTTGGCACATGAGCACCATCCTGACCTCATACTTTTAGACCTTAACCTACCTGATATCTCAGGAGAAGAGGTTCTATATCGATTGCAGGAAGCCCCCAAGACTCGCGAGATTCCGGTTGTGATAATTAGCGCCGATGGTATTCCAGCTAATGTCCAGAAGTTTCTAGGCCTTGGAGCCCAGGGCTACCTGACCAAGCCCTTCGACGTTATTGAGGTACTCCTACGTATCAAGAATTTGATTGAGACACGTTTCCTGTATCATCAACTTCAAAGTCAAAACCAGGTTCTAGAGGAAAAGGTTTGTGAGCGTACTCGGGAGTTGGAAGAGGCTCAGATAGAGATTCTCGAACGCCTGGCACAAGCCGCCGAATACCGTGATGACAACACCGGTGAGCCCACCCAACGGGTGGGCTGGCTCTCGGCTCTTATTGCTCAGGCTCTAGGGCTTCCCGAAGCTCAGGTCAGGCTAATCCGTCAAGCCGCTACATTGCATGATATAGGTAAGATAGGTATACCTGACCAGATCTTGTTTAAACCTGGCAAGCTCACACCGAGGAGTTTGAAGTAGTAAGGACTCATATCATGATTGGGGATAAGATTCTTTTTGGAAGTAAGTCTCCACTTCTACAAGTGGCCGAAGAGATTGCCCTTACCCACCATGAGCGCTGGGATGGCACGGGCTATTTAGGACTTAAGGAAGAGGAAATACCTATGACGGGACGGATTGTGGGTATTGTTGACTTTTTCGATGCACTTACCCATGAGCGGCCGTATAAAAAGGCCTGGACCGAGGAAGAAGCCGTGGCCGAAATCAAGCAACAGAGCGGACGGCATTTTGATCCGCATGTAGTTGAGGCATTTTTGCAGGTGATTGAACATAAGGACCACCTTAAGAAGAAAAAGAAAAGTTAAGCTTGAATTTATTCGCCAACAATTTGAAGTATTAATTCTCTTTTTCTTGGCCTGTTATCAAAATCCACGACTATAATCTGCTGCCATGTACCGAGAAAAAGCCGTGACGATGAGAAGGGAACCGTAAGAGACGGGCCAAGAAGCGCGGCTCTGATGTGTGAGTATCCATTTCCATCTCCCCATCTTGCATCGTGGTCATAGTGAATGCCTTTTGGCGCAATTCTTTCAACGGTTTTTTTGAAATCGGCTATTGCTCCGCTTTCATACTCGATCGTTGTAACTCCAGCGGTGGAGCCGGGGACAAACACAGTAACGATACCTGAAGAGATTCCAGAATCTCTTACGGCTTTTCCCACACTCTGGGTTACATCTATTAAATCCGTTTCTCCTCTGGTCTCAAGCTTGAGGCTTACGGTTTTTACCGCCATTTTTTCTTCTCCTAAATGAGTTTTAGTTGTGAAGGTTTTTCAAGAGGCGTTGCCTTAAACCCTCTTTTTTGAAGAGTTCGTGCAAACTCCGTGCTGAATCCCTGAATTAAATACAATTCCTTGGGTCTAGCGATTTCTACAAACTGAAGAAGCTCATCGTAACCGGCATGGTTGCTAATTGGAAAGGCTTCGTCAGCTCTATATGCGGATTTAGCAAACTCTTTGTCCACAGCCCATCCCATGACAACTCCGATCCTTTTTTTTGTTATTTTATCTATGATCTCAGAACCTCTAAGGTAGGGTGGTAACAGAAGAACTTTCCCTTCTATTTTTTTAGGTCTAAAGCTTTCATAGTTTGAGAAACCGATTCCAAATTCCTCATAAATCTTGACTGCTTTATAAATTGATCTATGGAGACTTAGTTTATATCCCATATCTCCTAAAACCTTCGCTATGTCCTGAGCCTTTCCCAAAATGTTGACGAGAAGTATAGGTGTGATACCGGAAGAAAGGGACCCGTCAATAAAATCTATGAGTGACTCAAGCACGCTTTGAGGAGAAGGAAAAACGTATTTAGGAAGACCATAAGTGCATTTCATAATGGCAATATCACAACGCTTGATCTGGGCTGGCTCTGCGGTATCGCTGTGCCTTAGCTTGAAATCACCTGTATAGATGATTCTTTTTCCATCCAAATCTATAACTATCTGGGAAGAACCGAGAATATATCCCGCAGGTATAAGCTCTACCTGAACTTTGCCGAGGCTAAAGGGGTGATTAAAAGGACAGACCAGAACGACGGAGTTTTTGACCTTCTTCTCTGATAGCTTTATTGTCTTGGGAGTAGCGATTACTTTTTCATGTGGTACGAACTCTGTAACATTAGCGTTTGAAAGAAAAGAAAAGAGAGCTTTCTTTGTTGAATCAAACCATAAATCAGTTCCTTTTATATGAATTCCTTCGTCATACTCAATCATTATGTTTTAGAGTTTAGTGTACTTTGAGGGAAGGAATTTGCAAGCTGAAATTCTCATATCCTTACAGAGCTAAAATAACCAGGATATAATTAAAATAAGTCACATAGATGAATGAACTTACTCAAACAATAAAATCCTTAATACATAAATCCGGTCATATTACGTTTGCCAAATTTATGGAACTTGCTCTCTATCATCCTAACTATGGCTACTACGCTTCTGGAAAAGCAAAGATTGGGAAAGAAGGGGACTATTATACAAGTTCGTCTGTTCATCCGGCGTTTGGAGAGGTTTTAGGCAGGTTTATATGCCGAGCCTGGGAGTTAGTTGCTGTGTCTGATTTTACGGTTATAGAGATGGGGGCCGGAAAGGGATTTCTGTCACTGGATATTCTCGATTCAATTAAACGGAACAACCCAACATTATACGACAGGCTTAGCTACCTGATTATTGAGCTTAGCCCACAACTACGGGAAGAAGGTAAGGCCACCTTGAGAGAGCATTTGTCCAAGATTAAATGGGTTGATTTTCTGACTGATCTAAAACTAGAAAGCATATCGGGTGTCTTTATCTCGAATGAACTCGTAGATTCCTTGCCTTTCCACCGAGCTAAGTTAAAAAATAGAAAACTGCAAGAGATATTTGTCGGGCTTCGTGATGAGGATTTTGTGGAATTTATTGGAGAACCCAGCAGTCTCGAACTAAAAGAGTATTTTAAGGGTTACGATTTAGAGTTTGAAGACGAACAGGAAGTTGAGATTAACCTCAAGGCAAGGGAATGGTTGAGTGATATATCCTCTGTATTGTCAAAAGGTCTTGTCCTAACGGTTGATTACGGCTTTCTGACCCCCGAACTCTACAGTAGTATCAGGATGAAGGGGACGTTTAGATGCTTTCATAAACATACTTTGAATGAAAATCCTTACCTAAACATTGGAGAGCAGGACATCACCGCTCATGTGAATTTCAGCGATCTAATTAGGACTGGAGACTCTCTGGGATTAAGTACGATAAAGTACATAACTCAAGGGCAGTTCCTGGTTGATTGGGGAATACTCGATATTATTGAAAGATACTCGTCTTCCGATATTTCTTCTGAGAAAAGCAGGCTGGCAATCAAAAACCTATTCTTGCCCGAACTCATGGGAGAGAGGTTTAAGGTTCTTATTCAGTCAAAAAACCTTGAAAATAAAATCAGAACCTTTTACCCTGAATCACCGTTTAGGATAAGTTTTCAAAGTCCTCTTGATAGATATAAAGGTTTATAGTTTATTCCAGAACTTCTTAACTCCAATATTTACACTCGTCAAAATCGCTATCTGCCCGGCTGCCGGAATTGAAGATAATACGGTAAGCATTGCTACGGTGCCTATTCCCGTCATACCGGAGATTGCGCCGCCAGAAGTTTCTTTTAACAAATGACTAACGCGTTTTTTTTAGTTATACCTTTTTTTGAAGCCAAGCGCGCAACTTCTGCCGAAGCTACCAATCCATCTATTAAGGCGGATACTAAACCCGCCTTTGCAGTGTTTTTTAATATTTCTTTAACCGCGTTCATCGTTGCAGTTCGAGATAGATTGACGGAAACACTCACGGGAAGATTGGCTGCCGATTTTTCTAATGTTTATCTGTCTACACTACTGTCCCAACGTTAATTAAATAAATTCAATTGGTTACAAGAGTCGCCATTTGTATTATCATCTTCCATAGACGAAAGTGCTTGTAACAACTGTATTTTCTCCAAAAGTGTTACACTCAAAATCTGTAGAATTGTATACAGACTGTGGTTCAAATTCAATCGCTTCTTAACGATAGCGA
>JACPIY010000074.1 GCA_016187835.1 Deltaproteobacteria bacterium
GCTTCATAGAGGTTTCCATCTGTTCAATGCCCGCCTCCTTTCCCCTAGTCCACACTTTTGTAGCTATGAAGAGGGAATTAACCACGTTCAACTCGCTGGCTAGGTTGCCGATCACCGATTCAGCATTTCCGTACATTGGCGACGTATCTACCACAGTACCTCCCATCTCTACAAAGAGACGGAGGACTTCTTTCAAGGGTTCGCGCGACTCGCTCGGACTTAGATTAAAGGTGCGAGCTGTGCCCAGACCGACGGCCGGGATTTCTTCACCGGTGCTGGGAATTCTTCGTTTGATTATAAACTTTTTATCTAGAGCCACGGCAATATCCGGTACCACAAGCAAAGCGCCCAATCCGAGTGAAAGCTTGATGAAGTCTCTTCGCGACAGACTTGATTCAATTATATGACTAAGGTATTCCTTGCTCTCCCACATGACAATTCCTGTTATCAAACATTACTGTTAAATTTCCCAAAATAGAAAAGTATTAGCAGATTTATATAAGTTGTGGAGATACTATCAATTTCATAATTTATTACTATAAGAGTCTGGTGCTACTCAGCCTTGATCATTAGGGGCTCGCCCTTGTTACCTACCTGAAAAAGCATAACCTTGGTGGTATTGGTCTGGCTACCATTTCTTGCCTGCATCACTTTATTGACCGCCTCATGGTAAACCTCGCCTGGACCGAAGCTCTTGCGACCTTCTCCTTCTACATCCACGATGAATTCGCCTTCCTGGACATAAACAAACACATCACCGGTATGGTAATGCTTTTCACCAACCCAACCGGGTAGTAATTCAACAGCTATAATGTTTACCTCTTTCCCTTCGATCACAGCTAAGTCGTCCTGGAGAACTTTGGTCTGTTTAGCAGTCGATTTATACTCTTCTCTTTTTTCATCAATCTCTTGTTTCTCCTCAGCCAAAAGGAGTTGAGAGTAGATTGCTAGTCCACTGATTATAAGAACTGAGAAAATCTTGAAACCAATTGTAGTTCTGTGCATTTCGCTCCTCCTAAATATTAAATTTTCAAAAGCTTTTTGTACAATCAACTTATATGGAAATTTAGGCGAACTACCTTAATACATTTATTTTTTAGCGTACTTAAAATGCCTCTTCGAGTCAATATGCGAACTATTCCCACTTAACTTGATAATTCCCTGTAGCTCGTCTTCATTTGAAATCAGCAAGAAGTCTGTCATCTTGGGTCTAAACCCTGTTTAAGTGTAGAAAATCTTCCGAAGAAGCAATTTTCATACAAAGGGTGGGCTTCCACTATAAATCTTCCTGCATTTCCATTCCTTCAAAATACCCTCCTGCTTTTTGCCCAGAATGAGGCCGGTGATCATCCATAACGCTGAAATCGGCACGGCGATGAAGGCGATTGCCGATAGGCTTAGTCCCATACCTGCAAGACCGGCAAATGCCCATCCACTCGCAGCATCTCCGCCGCGGTAAAGGGCAGTATCTATGAAATTTTTAGACTTGTATTTGTCCTCTTTAGGTACAACGATGAACAATATCTCCCTGGCAGGCCGGGTGATGGCATAGTTGCCAGCGCGCTTTATCACCTGAAATATCACCAGAACTGTAAGAATTGGGAAGAGACCAAGAGCAACAAAACCGAAAGTAACAAGCGCTGGTATCAGCATCAGCGTTACCGACAAACCCAATCTGGTGGCGAGTCTTCCTGTAACAAACATTTGCCCGACTATAGTGAGCACGTTTACAGCAAAATCCATTGAAGCAAACAGCGTTGTTCTTTTAGCCGAATCCTCAAAAGCGCTCTCAATAATTCTTGCCTGTGTGAAATAGAGGAAGGTAGAAAGAGTGGTGTAGAGAGCTACAAAGAGGCATATTCCAAGAAGATATGGAGATTTGAGTACTCTTGTGAATCCTGCAAAAATGCTGCCCCCGATTCGTATGTCATCCACATTGTCCGGAACTTCCATACCGTCACGCTTCTTATTATACCAGTTACCTTCCCGGCGTAGGAGTAGATGTATGCAAATAACCGAAAGAAGAAGCATCATCATTGAAAAAGGAATGAGATTAACCGGCCCCAGAAAGGAGCTTAATCCAGCGGTGAGCGAAGGGCCCGCTATAGCGCCGGCGCTTCCGCCTGCGGCGATAAAGCCGAAGAGCCTCTTTGCCTGTTCATTTGAGAATAGATCGGCCATAAAACTCCAGAAGACAGAGACAACAAAGAGGTTGAAAACGCTTAGCCAGATGAAAAACGCCCTCGCTACCCACACACCGAATGCACCGCTTCTAAAGAGCAGAAAAAAGGCGAGCAAGTTGAGAATGAAAAAGTAATAGACAACTGGCACCAATCTCCTTCTCGGAAAACACGCTACCGCTGCGCCAAAAAGAGGCACTGCAAGCAGCATGACCACAAATGTCCCGGTGAACAGCCACTGCAAATTCTCCACGCCGCCCTGGATTCCCATCTCGTCGCGCACCGGCCGCAGTATGTAGTAACTACAGAGCAGGCAGAAGAAATAGGCGAATGAAAGGAATAACGCACGAACCTCGTTTTTGTTGACTTCTACGATTTTTCTAAGCACAGTTTGGCTAATTGTTTCTTTTTTCTGGATTAATAACTGATTTTACTCATGTATTACCTAGTCATGCTCAAATGCATTAATCCGACATTCACAGGTAGAGACGCATTGCAATGCGTCTCTACAAAATGGATTCCCGTTAAATACGTACGGGAATGACACTACTTCACACCGCTTCGAGTGTATAATAGATAGCATTAGTAAAAAACTCAATAAAAATACTATGCAGTAAGATTGCCGAGAATTCTTCTTTTTTTATCCGTGACCGCACAGGTTGAATAAAGTGGAAATGGTCAGTTTTATAAATTACAATCATAAACTACCAGCAAATAAAGAGCTGAGCTTCGCTATTGAAATGAAATTTAGCATCTCCAATCATGCAAGAGAAGAACTGGAACGCAGAAAAATCCCTCTTGCCCTTGTTGAGTCCGTTTTGAATGATCCACAGCAGATAGTCGAGGAAATGAGTAGCAGAAAAGCTTATCAGTCGCAAATTGATTTCGGTGATCGTAGAGTTTTCTTATTGAGAGTTATAGTGGCTGACGATGTTGATCCTCCGGTTGTGGTCACAGTACATCGGACAAATAAGATTGATAAATATTGGAGGTAGGCATGAAGATTATCTATGATCCCCAGGTTGATGTACTAAGAATTCTCTTTAGCAACGCACCTATTGAGGAGAGCGACGAGGACAAACCGGGTGTAATAATTGACTACAACAAAGACGGTAACATCGTGGGGTTGGAGATACTGGATGCTTCAAAGAAAATTGAAAACCCGCATTCCGTTGAATATGCAGTAGCAAATTAAGTATTTCAAAGTGTGCTACGAGTTAATAGCCGGCGTCTCTAATTCTCTCAAATTAGCCGTAAGCCCCTCTACTCCGATTAATAAGAGATTAGGTTATTACGAAGAATAAATTAATCAAATCCCACTCTCTCTTTAACTCAAATTTTTGTTATGATTAACTTAAGCATACTTCTGGAGATCCCTTCAATAAATGAAAGACGTCATTCAGATTGCCGGGATAATAGACCAGGACGAAGCGAGAATGCTTGTCGCTGAGGGAGTTGATTATCTGGGTTTTCCGCTGCGTCTGCGGGATGGACGCGAAGATTTGTCTGAGATTGAGGCAAAACGAATTATCAGCTCGCTAAGGTCTTATGCCTCCCCTGTAATAATTACCTACCTCGACAACGCGGAAGAGATCGGAGGCTTCTGTCGGTATATGGGTGTAACGAACGTTCAGCTTCACGGACCTATCACAACTTCCGAAATCGAAAAACTCAACAAAGTGTTTCCCGGGCTCTTCATTATAAAAAGCTTGATTGATCTTTAATCGGAGAAGTTTCACCTTATGTCGGTACCTTTATTACGGATACGTTTGATCCGGGGACGGGACTAAGCGGCACTACCGGCAAGGTCCACGATTGGACAGTAAGTCGAAAGATTGTCGAGCTATCCCTAAAACCGGTCATCTTAGCAGGAGGTCTTACTGCAGACAACGTTAAAGAAGCGATTCTAAAAGTTTGACCTGCTGGCGTTGATTCTCATACCGGCGTTGAAGGGACGGACGGACACGAGAAACGAGAGCTAGTCAGAAAGTTTGTGAGTGAAGCGAGGAAGGGGTTTGAATTAATATCAATTTCGGTCGATAACCGTTGATGTGTTGGTAAAAAAAGGGTAGGAGTGCCATCCCTTGCGCGACAGAGTCGCGGCTGGAAGCCGCTTCTAGGGAGATCTTGATGTATTTGGTACGAGAGGGGATGAAAATGGAAACCGAAGGTTTCCGCTATCTCATTATACTAAATCGAACTCACGTTAATACTTTGACAGTATTCACGTTGGAGGTGGGTAGAATTTCAGTTAATAGTGGGGGCAGGCAACCAGCCCTAAACAAATTCTATTCAGATGAGATCACGATGAGCACCGACCCGCTCTCGACAGCGCTTCCCTCTTTTACTTTCACTTCTTTTACCCTTCCGTTAATCGGCGACTTGAGCTCGCTTTCCATCTTCATCGCTTCAATAACGATCACACCCTCGCCTTCATTTACTGCTTCATCAACGTTTTTGAGGATTTTTACCACGCGGCTTGGCATCGGGGATTTTATCTGCTGAACTCCTGATATAATCGCCGATGTGCTTTGCCTTTCTCTTTCCGAGATTGATTCAAACTCGTAGAGTTCTCCGTTTAAAAATACCTCGACTTTTTTTCCTTTTTTTAATATCCCAACCCCGATAGACTCGCCATCTATCAGGATTGAATAAAATCTCTCATCAATCTTCTGGAAACATACGGGAAATTTCTTCCCGTCAATTTCGACTTCGGTTTGTTTTCCGTCTTCCAGGTTAATCCTGTAGATTTGATCCTGAAATTTGAATGTGTATATCATATCGCAATTTTCCCCGATACGGCCAATTTCCTTGCAAATAGCTTCCAGTTAGACACCTTTGCCTGTGTAGCCGTTTCTACCTCTTCTTTCGTTGAATTCCTAATAGCAAGAGCCGCCGCGATAAGGGCAAGCTCGATGCCGTTTCCATTCGATTTCAAGAGTTCTGGATGACGTTCTATAAAACCAGTGTCAATTTCTCCTCGAATAAACTCATCATTCCCCATCACCCTGCGCAGAAACCCTATATTGGTTCTTACTCCGAGCACTATGTACTCCCTGAGGACGCTGTCCATCTTCTTTATTGCCTCTTCCCGTGTGTCAGCCCAGACAATCAGCTTCGAGAGCATAGGGTCATAAAAGGACGTTACCTCATATCCACTGTATATTGAGGAGTCGTCTCTTACTCCGGGGCCGCTCGGAGACCTTACGTATTCGAGCTTGCCTGGAGAAGGGAGGAAATTCTTCTCGGGGTCTTCGGCATAGACCCTGCACTCAAGAGCATGACCCTTCATTGAAATATGTTTTTGTTTCAACAGCAGTTTTTCACCTGCTGCAATCCGTATCATCCATTTCACTATGTCAAACCCGGTGATCATCTCCGTCACTGGATGCTCGACCTGAATGCGGGTGTTCATCTCAAGGAAATAGAAGTTCTCTTTCTGATCCATAATAAACTCAATCGTTCCGGCGCCACGATATGAAACAGCCTTTGCGATTCTTACTGCGACCTCTCCCATCTTTTTCCTCATCTTATCCCTTATTGCCGGAGAAGGCGACTCTTCGATTACCTTTTGATGCCTTCTTTGGATCGAACATTCACGCTCAAAAAGGTGTAAGACGTTGCCGTGGGAATCCCCTATTACCTGAATCTCCACGTGGCGCGACTGCTCTATAAATTTCTCAACATAAACCGAATCATCGCCAAAGGCAGAGCGCGCTTCACTCCTAGCCATACGAAGCGAGCTTTCAAATTCGTCTTGTTTTCTCACAAGCCTCATTCCCTTTCCGCCGCCCCCGGCTGACGCTTTTATCATCACTGGATAACCGATCTTTTTTGCAATTCCAACAGCCTCCACATCGGTTACCGCTCCTTCAGAACCGGGAACGAGGGGGACTTTTGCGCCCTGTGCGATCTTCCTTGCCGTAATCTTATCCCCCATGAGGCGGATAGCTTCCGGCGAAGGGCCTATGAAAACTATTCCCTCTTTCTCGCAGGCATCTGCAAACGCCTCCTTTTCTGAGAGAAAGCCATAACCTGGATGAACTGCTTCCGCGCCGGAGTGTTTTGCAACATCAATTATCTTCTTTATTACTAAATAGCTCTCTCCCGGCGCGGGAGGCCCGATATGATAGGCTTCATCCGCCATCGCAACGTGAAGCGAGCGGCGGTCGGCATCGGAGTAAACCGCTACGGTTTTTACCCCTAGCTCTCGACAGGCTCTTATAATTCTTACCGCGATTTCCCCTCTGTTTGCTATGAGAATTTTATTGAACATTTATCTTTCCCCTCTACTTAGTATTACCTACATTTCCTCCCCCCTTGCGGGGGAGGTGTAAGGGGGGTTTATTTATTCCCCCCATCCCAACCTTCCCCCTCAAGTGGGGAGGGAGCGAAATTTCCTCTCATTTACAATGGGATATTTCCATGTTTCTTTGGCGGATTTGTCTGTCTTTTCCCCTCAAGCATCTCGAAAGCCCCTATCACTCGCGGCCTCGTATCCTCAGGTCTTATGACTTCATCAATATAGCCAAGCTCCGCCGCCCTGTAAGGGTTTGCAAATGTGTCTCTATACTCGGCAGCAAGCTTTGCTTTTTCAGCGTTCGGGTCTTCAGCCTGCTCAATCTCTCTTCTTGAAATGATATTGACCGCGCCCTCCGGACCCATAACCGCAATTTCAGCGGTCGGGTATGCAAAGCTTATATCCCCTCTTAAATGCTTTGAGGACATAACATCATAAGCTCCGCCATACGCTTTTCTTGTGATTACTGTGACTTTTGGTACTGTTGCCTCACAATAGGCATAGAGGATCTTTGCCCCGTGCTTTATGATTCCACCCCACTCCTGAGCGGTGCCAGGGAGAAAACCCGGGACATCCACAAGGGTAAGGATGGGGATATTAAAGCAATCGCAAAACCTCACAAATCTCCCACCTTTTATTGAAGCGTTTATATCAAGACAGCCTGCAAGCACATTCGGCTGATTCCCTACGATTCCAATGACACGGCCTCCCATTCTCGCAAATCCGATTACCATGTTTTGCGCAAAATGTTCTTGAATCTCAAAGAAGTACCCGTCATCAACTATTCCTCGAACGAGTTCTTTAATATCATAGGGCTTATTGGGATTTTCAGGAACGATAGCTCTAAGACTCTTTTCGCGCCTGTCGACAGGATCATCGCAGGGGATTCTTGGTGGGTCTTCCATGTTGTTTGAAGGAAGAAAGCTCATAAGCTCACGGATTAGAAGAATGCACTCCTTATCATCCGCAGTGGCGAAATGAGCTACGCCGCTTGTCGAGTTGTGAACCATTGCTCCGCCAAGCTCCTCTCTGCTTACCTCCTCATGAGTAACGGCTTTAATAACGTCCGGACCAGTAATAAACATGTAGCTTGTGTCTTTTACCATAATAATAAAATCAGTCATTGCAGGAGAATAAACTGCCCCTCCCGCACATGGTCCCATGATGGCTGAGATTTGAGGAACTACACCGGAACCGAGCACGTTCCTTAAAAATATATCGGCATAACCTGCAAGGCTTTCTACCCCTTCCTGGATTCTTGCTCCGCCCGAGTCGTTTAGCCCGATAACGGGAGCACCGACTTTCATCGCCAGGTCCATGATCTTTGCTATTTTCCTAGCGTAGGCTATTCCTAGAGAGCCGCCAAACACGGTGAAATCCTGAGCAAATACAAACATCTGTCGCCTTTCAATCTTGCCATAGCCCGTTATAACCCCATCTCCGAGGTATTTCTTTTTGTCCATATCGAAATCCGTGCACCTGTGTACGACAAACTTATCAAGCTCAACAAACGTATCTTGATCGAGCAGAAGGTTTATTCGCTCTCTCGCTGTGAGCTTTCCCATTTCGTGCTGTTTCTTGATTCTGTCTTTACCCCCCCCAAGCTCTGCTTCCCTCTCTTTCTTTTCAAGAAGTGCGATTTTATCCTTCATATTTGACTCCTTACTGTTAACAATCGAAAAAACTAATACTTAACAAAAAATTGAAAAGTCCGGTTTTAACATATTCATCCACGTGAGCTTCATATCGGATTTACCAGTCAAATCTGACACCACCGCTTTAAATCTATCCAATTGTGATAGCTTAGATTAACACAAGACTTTGCAAATAGCAGGAAAATTAAACCCAAAATTTTAGTCTTGTAAAAAAAACGGAATGAACTATACCAGACAAACTTTATTGAATCAAAAGCCATTGTTTTTAAGAGTTTTCAGATTATCTTAGTTCCCCGAGATCCCTTCTGCCCCAATTTATTAGAATAATCAACTCACCTTACGCATGTTTACTTCATCGCCCCTGAATGCCTTAACCCAACATCCCTTTTGTTGAGACTCATTGCAATGCGCCTCTACGATAGACTCCTACTACTTACATGCTGGAATTGGTTATCTGATCAGGATAACCATGCTGGAAATTTAACATTCAAATGAAAGTCTTATATTCTTCATATATGTATGTAACCTGCTTGACAAATTGGAATTTTTAGAAAACTTTGCTTAAACTGGTTTATATGAAGACGAAATAGAATTTTGAGGAAATAAAAATATGTCGAAGAGTCCGTATTCCGAATTTACCAAAGAGAAGTTGATTCTGCGGGGGCCAACTGGCCGTTGATCGAACGATTCTCGCAAATGAGAGAACCTTACTTGCCTATATTAGAACGGCTCTAGCTCTGTTTGCCGCCGGGGTATTTTCTATTAAGTTCTTTGACTCAATTTTGATGGAAGTAATCGGAGGGGTATTTGTTTTTTCAGGGTTATCTGGGAACCGAGGACAAAGAGCATAACCCGATCAACACGGGGTAATCAGCAGATGGAGTAAAGATTTTTTCAGAGTTATTGCCGAATGGGACGCTGCAGCGTGTCCCTATTTAATGTAAACGAGAGATTACTTCGCCGAGGTTACCCTGTGAGAACCGAATGTGCCTGCAATGAAATTCTAAACCTGTAGCAAGTCATAGCGAATTATCGAGTTATAAAATCCTCTTCCAAACCTCCTCAACCTGCTTTCTCATCTCGTCTAAAGTCCCGGAATTATCAATCACATAGGTTGCGTATTTCACTTTCTCAGAAAGCGGCATCTGGGATTTGATACGAGAAAGCGCCTCTTCCCTTGAGAGTGCGTTTCTTTCTATGAGCCTTCTAATCTGGGTTTCTTCATCCGCAGTTACAACTATCAGGTCATTGATAAGAGGCTTCATGCCACCTTTTTCCACTATGAGCGCAGCCTCAACAATTACAACTTCTACATTTTCTTTTCTGAAATCCTCGATAACCTCTTTTATTCTCTCGACTATTCTAGGATGGGTAATTCTATTTAACGCCTCTCTTTTTTCTTTATCATTAAAAACAATTTCCCCCAGCTTACTTCTGTTAATCGTTCCATCTGAATTAAGAATTGCTTCCCCAAACGTTTGAACAATCTCCTTCCAGGCAGATTCTCCCGGCTCCACAACTAGCCTTGCAATCCGGTCGGCATCAATAACCCTTGCTCCAAGCTCCTCAAACATCCTAGCCACGACGCTCTTTCCACACCCAATGTTTCCCGTAAGCCCTATTACTTTCATCTTTGAGTATTTTAATTTGCATACAGTTTGGTTTCAAATATTAATTCTCTGTAGGGTTAATTTTGATTGAATAACCTTATAGCCGCCCTTCGACAAGCCTGTCTTGATCTCGTCGAAAGGCTCAGGCCGAACGGTGTTCAAGTTAAGCCGTTCGTGGTGAGCCCGTCGAACCATGAACGGCACTCTGAGCAAGTATCCACCAACCAGAAATTCGTCTACAAAAGTAATAGCAGCACTTCATAAGACGCACCATTTCCCTGGCAATTAACAGTTCGTTGTGTCATTATTGAGGAACCGCATGGCTCTAGTTTAGGTTTTAAATGTATGAGTCATCTCGTAAATAGCTGTCAGTAATGTTTAATGGAATAAATATCGCCGTAGGAGCGCCATCTTGGCGCGATAATGGGTCACGGCTGGAAGCCGTTCCTACATATATATTCATTTATGAAGCTCCTTTTAGCAATTTCATTACATGCAGTCTATTTTTACAATGAAAGCATTAGCATTTAACCTAAATTTAATTCTGTTAATCTTAGTAAACTTTAGCATCGGCTGGGCGGGCCAGTCTCCAACTCAGGTCAAAGTAGGCTCGAAAACATTCACCGAATCTGTAATCCTCGGAGAAATAGTCGCACAACTTGCACGAAGCGAAGGCGCTAAGGTTGACCATCTCAGACAACTCGGCGGCACGAGGGTTCTATGGAGTGCATTATTAAAAGGCGATATTGACCTATACCCAGAATACACCGGAACAATCACCCAGGAAATTTTGGCGGATAGAAACATAAGCGACGAAGAGACACTTAAAAAGGTTTTAGCCGAAAAGAACATACTCATGAGCCGCACGCTGGGATTTAACGACAACTATGCCATCGGAATGAATGAAGACGTTGCAGACAAACTAGGTATCACAAAAATCTCGGACCTGCGAAAGCATCCTGAGCTGAGGTTTGGATTCACGAATGAATTCATGGATCGTGGCGATGGCTGGCCGAGTCTTCGCAAAACTTATAACCTGCCGCAAAAGGACGTAAGAGGGTTGGATCACGATCTTGCCTACCGGGGAATCGGAAGCGGAAGTATTGATGTGATTGATCTATATTCAACTGATGCTGAGATCAGATACTACAATTTACTAGTACTAGAGGATGACTTAAAACACTTCCCTGAGTATAACGCCGTGCTTCTTTACCGCTCTGATCTCAGAGAGCAAGGGCCGGAGGTGCTAAAAGCGATTTCAGAATTAGAGGGCCGCATTTCAGAAGCCACCATGACCCAGATGAATGCCAAAGTTAAACTAGATGGGGTGCCGGAAAGTGTAGTCGCCTCAAAGTTTTTGAAAGAAAATCTATCCATTACTAGCCAGCCCCTGGAAGACACCTTTATAACCCGACTAATCCATAACACTTTGGATCATCTTTTTCTTGTTGCGGTATCGCTAACTGCCGCAATCTTGCTATCAATACCCCTTGGAATCTGGTCACATAAGAACGAAAGAATTGGACAGGTAATTCTGGGGATTGTCGGAATAATCCAGACGATCCCGTCATTAGCCTTGCTTGTGTTTATGATTCCACTGCTGGGGATCGGCTCAGCACCGGCCATAGTTGCCCTTTTCCTGTATAGTCTGCTCCCGATTGTAAGAAACACCTATACTGGACTCCACGACATTCCCTTACATATTAGAGAATCAGCAGAGGCATTGGGTTTATCATCGTGGGCTCGTCTTAGACTGGTAGAGCTTCCAATGGCTTCGCGCTCAATACTTGCAGGCATCAAAACCTCTGCAGTGATTAACGTGGGAACGGCAACGCTTGGCGCACTAATTGGCGCAGGCGGCTACGGTCAGCCGATACTCACCGGAATCCGACTTGATAATATTCGACTGATCCTCGAAGGCGCAATCCCGGCCGCCGCCCTCGCATTATTAGTCCAGGGATTGTTTGATTTGCTAGAACTAATATTGGTGCCAAAGGGATTGAGGCTTAAGGGGGAGTAGGGGATTCAATTCAATTTAGAGAGATATTGAGCAGATGCTCTTTGATTGCATTTGCCAATTAGCATATGATTTTATGGCTAATGGAGCTTAGGTTAGGTTTTAGCTATCCACTTAAAGAAAAGGAGAGGAGAAATGCAGATAGTAAAGATTGAAAGTTGCCAAGTCAGAGAAAATCCCAACTTCGAGAAAATGAAAGAGGGTAGAGAATTTGTGAGCGTGATCTTTCTGACAGAACAAGGCAACCATATCTATGTTGATTTAGCCTACACTGCGAAGGGCACAATGAAGATTCATATTCTGCCAATTCGCCATGGAAACAATAAGACCTACGATAAAACAATTGAAATTAAATTAAGCGACGGCACAACAGTTTTAGATGATTTGAGAGTGCTTGACTAAGCCAGAAAAAAAGTATCATGTCTTGGCTCTTGAGTTAAGCCTTTCAACTAGTTTCAATACCTTATACCATATACCATTTGAAGAAAAAAATTGTGGGAAGCCTCTTTACTACTTATAGTATTACCTGCATTCATATCTCAGATGGGATTGTAGGGGCTGATGCCCCCATCAGCCCTAAAGGCTTCACCAGACGAACGGCTCGTTCTGGGAACGAGCCCTACATTTTTCAATAATTTTACTATATCTATAACTAAATACTTTGTTAAAATGGTATTACTTATCCTCTGACCACTCTCTTTCTAACCTTCCTTATAACTTACTCACAGCATAGTTTTGAGACGAATCAAATGACGTAACTCATCGAATAGTTTAGTACTGCTAATAATGCTCCAACTTAGTAAGAATGCGAAAGGTGCAATAATAGATAGCTAAAAGCCATTCTAACGTTATTTTGATTACGTATACCGATAGCGTATAATTTTACTGTTTTTTGCGGTGTTCTAGGTACAGGAGGGAAAGAAATGACTAAAACACTAGAGGCGGTTTTCGACGGTGAAGTGTTACATCCTGTTGAACCGCTAGAATTAGCTCCAAACACACGCGTCCGTATAACAATCGAGACCACTGCACCTGAGATAAAGACACTTTCATTCCTTCGTACTGCTCGATCACTCAATTTGGAAGGTCCATCTAATTGGTCGGCACGAATAGAGGATTACCTCTACGGAGGACAAAGTGACTCTTATGACTGAAGTTTTCCTCGATACTGCCTATGCTATTGCCCTGTCTTCATCCAGCGATAATTATCATCAACAAGCTGTTGCGCTCGCAGAAAAACTGGAAGCGGACGGAACCCGGCTGGTTACAACGCGAGCTGTTATATTGGAAATCGGAAACACTCTAGCCAAGCTACGCTACCGTAAAGCTGCGGTTGATTTGCTGGATTCGCTTGAACAAGATTCTAACGTCGAAATCATTCCCGTTTCTGAACAGTTGTATAAGCGCGCATTCCAACTTTATCGGGAACGACCAGATAAGGAGTGGGGAATCACCGATTGCATATCTTTTGTTGTTATGCAGGACCGAGGGTTGACAGCAGCATTAACCACAGATGAGCACTTTCAGCAGGCTGGCTTTCAACCGCTTCTGTGGGAAGCGCCCTGAGGAGTTCATTTTTGACTTAGCTTAGTAAATCGGCACTTTTCAAATAACCTGCAGGCAATAAGGCAACTGTTTGCCTCTTGACTTTTGTGCTGGCTTTTCAGCAAGTTTCGAAAGCTTCTTGTCCTCTACAATCTCTCTTTCTAACCATACTCACGGCATAGTGTTCCAGATAAATCAGAATAATTTTGATTATACTTCCTAATCGGCTTGTGACTTTATGGCTTTTAAGATGGTTTAATTAAAGAGTGAAAATACAACTCAGGATCGTATTAGGCATCTTTCTGATAATAGTAGTTGGTTGCGCACCATTTGCTCCGTCTACTGAAGTTGCCAGGGACTATCGTATCTCACCCTTGGAAAAGGAAATTGTTCGTGAAATTAACCTGGCTAGGACAAATCCCAGAAAATACGCTTCATTCCTTGAAGAAAGGAAGAAATATTACGATGGCAAGCTGTTCTATCGCTCAGACGAAACCATTCTTAGAACAAAAGAAGGCGTAAGCGCAGTGAATGAGTCAATACGCTTTCTGCGCAATGCGAATCAATTACCTCCTCTCAGCATATCCAGAGGTATGTCTTTAGGAGCGAAAGATCATGTCCGGGATATAGGTCCTAGGGGTGCTACAAGACATAAGGGGAGCGATGGAAGTAAGCCGAGCGATCGAATTAATCGCTATGGGATATGGCAGGGGGAAATGGGTGAAAATATTTTCTATGGAGGAAACGAAGCTCGTGATATCGTGATGGGTTTGATTATAGACGATGGAGTTTCCAGCCGCGGGCATAGAAAAAACATCTTCAACCCGTATTTCCGTGTTGTTGGTGTCGGATGTGGTTACCATCACAAATACAGAACTTTGTGTGTGATTACCTTTGCCAATGGTTATATAGAACCGTAAAACTAATGAGGTTCACTTAAGTAGAATCAAATTCAAACAAGGTAGAACACATTGTTTAAAACCTTTTTCTTGATTCTTATCGGCATATATACCGTCCTCTACCTGGAAATTTCTTCATTTATAGGTTCGAATAACATTTTTGATGAAAAATACAATTCCCCGGTAAGGGTGAATGCGGCGGGAGGAAGGTTCTTCGAGCCCGCCCCAGGGGTTAAGGCATACGGCAGTTTTTCGCTTGCGTATGTATTTTGAGAAGGGAATCTATTGGAAATAGTGCATTCTCGTTTTGATTACAAATCCTAGCCAATGTATAATTTTAAAGAAGCCCTAGAGTTTTATATTTCCAGTTAGGCTTGACTTCTAAGATCAACCTCAAAGGGTCACAATCATGGAACGTAAATCACATTGGGAAAATATCTATACGGAAAAGCTCCCAACTCTAGTGAGCTGGTATCAGGAACATCAGCAAATGTCTCTACGATTTATCGAGCGGACTGGAATTAGTAAATCAGCGCGTATAATTGATGTTGGTGGAGGTGCTTCAACCCTGGTTGATGATCTGCTAGTAAGAGGCTTTAAGCACATAACGGTTCTTGACATTTCATCTAAGGCTATAAATGTCGCACGAGCTCGGCTTGGTTCTCGTACGGATGATGTAACATGGGTAGAAGCCGACATAACGCAAGTGATACTGCCACAAAATCACTACGATCTCTGGCACGATCGGGCGGTATTTCACTTTCTAACCTGCGCCCAAGATCGTCAAAAATATATAGAATCAGTAAAGGACTCATTGAAATCAGTCGGGCACATTATTGTTGCTACTTTTGCTCCTGACGGTCCGCCACTATGCAGCGGGTTAGATGTGGTAAGATACAGTCCTGATAGCTTGCTAGAAGAGTTTGGTAGTGATTTTGAATTAATTGAAAACGCCAGTGAAGAACACCTGACGCCTTTTGGAACAAAACAAAAGTTTATTTACTGCTACTTGAGAAAGCATTGAAAGAAAGGTGGAAACGTGAGATCTCACAGCATTCGCTCTTGCTCTCAAGGCAGGTAGAGTAAATTAAGGAGAAAACGTCATGACGGATATCGAGATTTCAGAACAGCTCGAAGACCTTTTTCAGAAAACTGGTAATGCACATCACAAGACGTTCATTAAAACAGACGGCGAAGATCCTGAATGGCCGTTATGGTATGCGGATTATTTGCTTGAGAAACTAGGGAAATTACTCAACGCTAAATTCACAAAGAGTGAACTAGTATATTTACTTGTAATGGTAGAAAAGGAAAGGGCAATGATGGCCCCAGGCTCCAATTGGCCGACTTATTATGCGAATTTCTTTATTGAAAGGTATCTTTAGGTAGGGGCCAACCTTGTGTTCGCCCATTGCTAGGGCAGACACAAGGTCTGCCCCTACAACAGTCATGGTGCTAGTTGTCTGATTAAGTTTTCTATCAATCAAGAGAAAAAACTGTCTTTTAGCACGATGTCCGACTATAAATTTGTAACACCATGGCGTTTTAAAGCACCTCTACAAAAAGTATGGGACGAAATCTATCATTCAGAAAACTGGCCTACTTGGTGGAAAGGCGTTGAATCTGTTTTGGAACTAGAAAAAGGCGATGAGAACCGCGTTGGCAGTCTCCGCCGCTACACATGGAAGAGCTTTCTTCCCTACAGGCTGACTTTTGAGATGCGAACCACTCGCGTTGAGAGATTGGTTTTAATCGAGGGGACTGCAATTGGGGAACTGAGCGGCACGGGACTCTGGCAGTTTTCACAAGATAAAGACCTTAAGTTGTGCGCTACGACTGGAAGGTACGAGCTACTAAGCCCTGGATGAATCTGCTTGCGCCATTTGCCCGGCCTTTATTCCAGTGGAACCACGATGTGGTAATGCGTTGGGGTGGGGAGTGCCTGGCAAAGAGGCTGGGAGTAAGGTTGGTTGATTAGAACTTCAACTAACCAAAGAGGTAACAATACAAAAGGTGTAATCACATTGACATCGGTATAACCATATTTATACTTTGTAATTATGAAAACCGCTATCTCTATTCCAGATTTAATCTTTGAAGCCGCTGAAGAGCTTTCACATCGTTTGGGCATATCTCGTAGTGAGTTATATGCAAAAGCTATTTCGATTTATATCAAGGAACACAGTAATGATGGTGTCACAGAAACCTTGAATAAGGTATACACTGAGGAAACATCTGTAGTTGATCCAGTTATTCAAAACCTGCAATTCAGTTCTGTCCCAAAGGATCAATGGTAGTGCGTCGAGGAGAAATTTGGTGGGCTTCATTGGCTGATCCTGTCGGTTCTGGACCTGGGTTTCGCCGACCTTTGATTATTGTCCAATCCGATGCCTTCAACCGCAGTCGGATAAGCACCGTCATTGCCGTTGTTATCAAATCTAATCTTAGGCTTGCCGCTGCACCAGGAAATTTATTGTTACCATCTAAAACCACAGGCTTGCCCAAAGACTCGGTAGCAAATTTATCTCAGCTTGTAACTGTAGATAAATCATTTCTTACGGAAAAGTTAGGGAAGTTAACTGCAAGACAAGTGCGCAACTTGAAGAAGGGTTACGCTTGGTACTGTCACTATAATTATATCAATTTTGAAGCGGAAGAATTAAATTTTACTTAACCTTTCCAATCTTTTTTTTCTTCAATTGTTTTTTTAGCTCTTTTAATTCACCTAAAATTAATGCTATTGCTTCATACCAATCAATATTCTGCTGACCTCTTTATATAGACCGCATAAGGCATTAATTTTCTCTATTTTCTCTTTCTCCGAGATAATCTTCAAGTGAATGTGAAGGTTCTTTACGCCGCTGTTCAATGATGGCTATATCAATTAGGTCTTCCATAAGTTCTTTGTCCTTCAGCATTTTTTCAATAACAAATTTCTTCTCTTTCTTCGTCAGACCCTTAAAAACCATCCAGAATATTTCTGCTTTTGCTTCCTTAGCACTCATTTTGTCCCTCCCTTGCCAACTCTATCCGTATGTTTCAATTTCGAAGCGGAAGAATTAAATTTTATTAAACTATTCCAATCTATTTTCCCCTCAACACAAAATTTCTGGCTAAACTCTAATGTAAACTTATTGATGATTTGAGAATATGCTTCAATAAATTCTTCGTTCTTTTCTTTGGCCTTATGACCTAACGGCTCAATTATCTCGATGTATAGGTTCTCATTACCTGAAACAAACTCCCAGAACTTTTGACCACAGTACTTGAAATAATCTCCCTTGTCAGGTTTGTTATCTCGACCATAACAACAACCGTTTACCGCAACAATTTGAAGGTTGGAATTGCTTGTTCTAAGAACTCGTTTTGCTTTTTTAAAATCATCTTTCATCTTACTAATCTGACGGCTATTACCCCAATGTGGTCCAGATTTAATTGCAACGATATATCGAATATCGTCCTTTGCGAATTCTAAATCAACACCTTCGGCGGATGATTTTCTACCATAATAAACTTTTTCATTAATGAAAATTGCCAATCCTTCAAGAAAATCCCCAAATATAGTTTCTTCTTGAGAAGACAAATGGGCATCAAGCAGTGTTTTTACGAAATCGTGGGCTGTCAAAATGTTCTTGGCTTTGAATAAGTATGGATTCTTTCTTTCCAGAATATGACTTAATTTAAGATTTTCCAGATTTTGTAATCGCTTAAGATGAAAACTACCTATGTTACTTTCCACATAAGTTTTTACATCACTAATTTCGATTGATTTCATAGCGATTCTTCTTTTTGTCGAGTAAATAATATCGCTTAGGTTGGATCTCAGAAGAAACCATATTGTAATAGTGGGGCTGTATTTCTATTCCTATAGAGTGCCTTTGTAGCTTTTGCGCAACTCTGATTGTCGTTCCTGAACCCATAAATGGGTCTAGTACCCAATCACCTTGCTCGGTAAAGAGTTTAATAAACCACTCAGGTAGTGATTCAGGAAAAACAGCACTATGATTTTTATTGTTACACTCAGTAGCTAGATGCAAGACATTAGTCGGATAAACTTTGTCTCTGCCTAACCAATTAGAAACATTTTTACCAAAACCGCTTCCAACTTTTGACTCATCTCTTATTTTATCAGTTGGACTCAATTTTCTCAGTCTTGTTTTTGCCCAATCCCCCATAGGAACCTTAACGGCGTCCTGAAACATCTTGAACTTGTTATTTTTATTAAATTGTAGAAGTCTTTCCCAAGAATCCCTAAACCTGTTAGGCCATTTCCCAGGATAGGAATTTTTTTTGCACCAAATGAATTCCTCGGTCCATAGCCAACCTTGCTTCCGCATTCCGAGAATTAGCTCCATTACGTAGGTGTGACGTTCGCCATTAACAACACGTTCTTTTATATTTAACACAAAAGTTCCAGTTGGTTTTAGAACCCTTGATAATTCCTCTGAAATAGGCAAAAACCACTCAACATATTTATTAGGGTGAATCCCTCCATAAGTATTTTTTCTTTGGTCTGCATATGGTGGGGAAGTAAATATTAAGTCAATAGAGTCTTCTTCTAGTTTTTTTAATTCTTTAGTACAATCACCAAGTATAAGCTTTGCTGTTATTTCCATTGAAATTATTTAAGCAATTTCTTTTCTTACTGTTATCAATTATACCGAAAAAGAGTAATTTTACGCAATTATAACCAAAATCGTTTGAATATTTCTCAAGTGTTGGTGTTTTGCCGAGTTTTTCAACATAAAAAAGTATTACATAATTGGCCACTCTAATTCTATAACACCTCTTGAAAATAAAGCTTTTTCTTGAAACCTGAAACTCCAAACTGGTTCTATCTGCATCCATTTATGCAAATATACGGCTGGATAATTTTATTTACTCCTCACGGATAGAAAACTCAAGCGTTTCGAACTTGGACTCACCTAGTTGTTTTCTAAGCTCATCGTCTTTAGAGAACTTTTTCTGATTGAGCCTTCGTCCCTTAATGTGGAACTTAATCAACGGCTCAGTAAAGGGGTAAGGAGATACAACATAATTATTCCCGTCAGTTGATTTTAAGCTAAGAGCTGTAGTCTGCCCATTTTTATAGTCAAGAGGAACATCTGTAATTTCAATTGAAGACCAGCCGTGACAAAGCGCAAGGGAGATCACGTCTCCAATCTGGACGTGCCTCAAATTGACCTGAACGTCTTTAGGCATGGAATTCAGGTCCAAATTCGAAATATTAATGGTTAGCATCTTAGAGACAAAATTGATTATTTCCTTGTGCGAAGTTCTCGCCGTGCCGTTATTTGAGTTTTTATTAAGAGCCTTCTCGTTCAATTTTCCAAAATGGAGAGCGATCAGCGCCGAGGCATAGGGATGTTCTGCCGAATGTCTTTTAAAACAGCGCTTCCATATCTCAGCTTGATTGTAAGAGTTCATTTCTAAGAAATTCATCGGGAATTGGGTTACAGGATTTACTTTAGGAGAAGAATCCCATTCCCTCCACCCGCTGTCATGCTCTCTTATTGCAAATAAAACCTCATCACGGGGTTCCGGCTTGGTAAATTTCCCATCTCCCCAGTAAGCCATTATTTCGCCTGAAAGATGGGCATGGTCGTTTTGATTGATAAGAATCCAGCCTTGTTCTATATCTTTCCGTATCATAATCGTGAAACTCCTTAGATTTCTCCAACAAACCTTCCAGGATTAAGAATACCATTGGGATCAAAATGTGATTTTAGCCTCTCCATCACCTTAATGGATTCTCCAACTTCACCCCATACATCCACCTGAGATTTTAGATCAGCAGGAGCATCTCGAATAATCAGATTCCCCTTTAGAGAATTTACCAGATTACGAAGCGACTTTGTAGCTTCGATAATTGGTGACATTTCCCCTTCAATTGAGATAATTAAAATTCCGTTACCCGCTCTTGCCGATGAGTAAATTCCGAGTCCTGAGTTGCTTGATAATTCCCCTAATGCTTGAAACACTCTCGGAACATCAGTAATCAGAACGCCTGCCTTACAAATCACTCTATTACTTACAGACATACTCCAGGGGAACTCCCTGATCTCCTGCCAGAAACTTTCTTCAACTACACCCTCAACTAAGATTCCCTCCCCGCCTCTTTCCCCACAAATACCCTTCACTTTAGAAACCTGATCCCTCACGGCTTTACCTACGCTTTCTATTCTGATGGCAAGGGCGTATTTTTCCTTTTTTAGATTAAGCCTCAGTTGATCTGAGATAGCATCTATGAGAGTGGGATTTAAAACCTCCAGACAGGTAGGGACTAATGAGGAATTTAAAATAGAAAGAACCATTTTCTGAAGTTCTGCAAGGTTTGAAAAACTAACTATATATGTCTGAGATAATTCCGGAATCGGATAGAGCCGAAATATCCCTTCAACTATTATTCCTAGAGTCCCAAGGGAACCGACATAGAGTTTTGGAATATCGTATCCGGCCACGTTTTTAACCACCTTCGCCCCGCCCTTTACAATAGCTCCGTCCGAGCGAACAACTCTGATTCCAATAAGAAGCTCTCTCATCGTCCCGTATCTAAGCCTCCTCGGACCGCTGTCGTTTGTGGCGATTATTCCTCCCACCGTCGCTCCACTTTCGAAATGAGGCGGGTCAATAGCGAGGAATTGGTTTTTCTCTTTAAGAACTCCTTGAAACGCCTTTAGCGTGATTCCGCATTGTGTAGCTGCCACGAGGTCCGATGCCTCGTGTTCAAGGACTTGATTAAGTTGACTCATGCAAAGTACAATGTCTGCCCGGTTTGGTTCTCTTCCAAAACCGATCTTTGTTCCTCCTCCCCGGGGAATAACTGCCAAGGATTTACTGGAGGCCACTTTCAAAATCTCGGAGATTTCCTCTATGGTTTGGGGAAGGACTACTACCTTAGGTGTTTTCCCTTCAATGGCGTAGCGTTCAAGTTCGGGTGATTGTGAAATGGCATTATCATCGCCTACGACATTTATTATTTCTTTTAGCAAGTCGGCCATAGTTTTTGTTGGTAGAGGCGACCCGGCGGGTCTCCCCTACATCTTAGTTATTACGATTGTAGTCATTCACCAGAGACATGAAATGAAGGTTTAATTAATCAAACCCCTATAAATTAATAAATTTTTCTTTGTGTTCTTTGTGTCTTTGTGGTGAATAAATTAATTAAAATCTCTCTCCCAATCCTGATTTCTCAATCGGATGCTCTCTATATGTTGTTCTCCCTGCCTCAACACAGGAGCGGGGGGTAGGGAATACCTTCCCAGGATTGCAGAGCCCTTTAGGATCAAATGCACAGCGAATCATATTCATAGTTTCAAGAGCCTGTTCGTCAAACATGAGATGCATGAACCGTTTTTTATCATATCCCACACCGTGCTCTCCCGTAATGCTTCCCCCAACATCCACACATGCTTTTAGAATCTCTCCTGCCAACTCCTCTGCCTTCTCCGCCTCTCCATCTTTAGAGGAGTCGAAAAGAACAAGGGGGTGGAGGTTGCCATCACCTGCGTGGAAAACATTTGCTACCCGTAGTCCGTACTTTTTACTCAGGTTTTCTATCTCACCTAGAACCTGAGGGAGCTTTGTCCTTGGAATAACACCATCCTGAACATAGTAGTCAGGACTCATGCGTCCCATCGCAGCAAACGCGCTCTTTCTGCCTTTCCAGAATAACGCCCTTTCATCACTATCTTTTGCTATCCTTATTTCTGTTGCCCTGTTTTCCTTGAGGACTTCCATTACAATCGGTGTCTGAGCTTCAACCTCAGCGTTAGGTCCATCCAACTCAACCAGAAGTATCGCTCCGGCATCTATCGGATACCCTGCATGAACCGTCTTTTCCACAGCCCGTATGCTCAAATTATCCATAATCTCCATTCCCGCGGGAATGACTCCTCTTGCAGTAATCCCGGCAACTGCCCCTCCAGCATATTCTACCTTGTCAAACGAGGCAAAAAGGGTTTTTATAGATTCGGGTTTTCTTATGATTCTTAGAGCCACCTTGGTTACAATTCCCAGAAGTCCTTCCGAACCTACAAACAGTCCAACGAGGTCATATCCGGGATGGTCCAGGGTTTTTCCGCCGACTTCGATAATCTCTCCATTCGGGAGAACCACTTCGAGTCCCAGAACATGATTGGTCGTAACACCGTACTTTAAGCAGTGGACTCCGCCGGAGTTTTCAGCAACGTTCCCGCCTATAGTGCAAACAAGCTGGCTAGAAGGATCGGGAGCATAATAGTATCCGCTACTGCTTACAGAATTTGTAACCCAGAGGTTTACCACACCAGGCTCGACAACCACGCGTTGATTGGGAATGTCAATCTCTAAAATCCGAGTCATGCGTGCAAGTGAAATTACAATTCCTTCCTCCGTAGGGAGCGCTCCGCCGGAAAGTCCTGTTCCTGCGCCTCTTGGCACAAAAGGAATGGTTTCCTGATTACAAAGCTTAATGATTTCCGAAACCTCTTTTGCTGATTTTGGAAGAACAACGAAAATCGGTTTTATTCTATAGCCTGTGAGTCCATCGCATTCATAGACGATAAGCTCGTCATCGGATGAGATAACTCCATCCGGGTGGAGAATTTGAAGGAGTTTATCACCAAAACTCTTTTTCCAGTTTGGTATTTTGGTTGCGGGTTTAGTTGACATGACTAATCTCTACCTAATCATTTCTTTATGTAAATCATTATATCATTGATGAACCTGTTACATCAATAACACGCAGGCTCTTAATTAGACTATTTCAAGTTTAAGCACTTCTGCTAAAAAAACTAATGAAAGTTAAATAAAGATAAAAAACGCTTGACAAAAGAATTTAAAATTATAATATATTCGTAGATAGCAAAAAACTTTCAAAAAGAGGCTAGGATGCCAGTACAAGTAGCAGGACTAAGGCTTTATACCTTAGATGAACTATCAAAGATTTTAGAAGTTAATAAAGTAACTCTAAGAGGTTATATTGAGCAAGGACGCCTTAAGGCTGTTAAAATCGGGCGTAGCTATAGGGTTACAGAGGAAGACCTCAGGGAGTTTCTCTTGAAACGTGGGAGAGGTTTATATAAAGAAGAGGGAATGGAATTGAAAAAGATTCCTAAGGGACACTTAGGGGAAGTTAAGGAGGAACTTCTAGAAAGACAAAATCTTTATAAAAATTATCTTGACCATAAAACGGATGCTGATTAGTGATCTATGCTATAGATACTAATATTCTTGTTTACGCTTATAATCTCGATAGCCCGCTCAATCAACGAGCTTCTGCCTTCTTAGAAGATGATATATTAACCGGAAATATCAAAGCGTGCCTACCTTTTCAAAGTCTGTATGAGTTCTACGCCATTATAACCGACCCAAGAAGAGTAGAAAAACCTGTAGAGCCTAAAGAAGCAAAAGGAGTTATAGAAGCTTATACTAGAGCCAGGAACATCCCAAAGATATATCCACGTAAGAGCAACCTAAAAAACACTTTTGATCTTTTATCAAAGTACAATATAACGAAACAGGAAATATTTGACGTTGTTTTTGTTGCAACACTCTTAGACAATGGCGTAGACGGAATAATTACGAGAAACACAAAACACTTTGAAAGGTTCGAATTTCTCAAGGTTCTAAACCCACTCAGTTAAAGCCCCTATACAATAAGAAAAACTAAGAAATTCTTTTAAATAGCTTAAATTCCACGTTCTGAGGGCATAAGGGGGGAACAGAGCATTATAGGAATAGTTGTAGAAGTTGTATACACGCAAAAGGTGGGAGTAAAATTAGGTTATATGCAAGGTATAAAATTCATCTTAGTCGCTATATGTTTAGTTGTTTTAATGTCACCTATTGCATTTGCCAGCGAGCTATACAAGTGGGTTGATAAAAATCATGTAGTTCACGTGATTGATGACCCTGCAGCTATTCCTCCTGAGTATCAAGAGGGAGTGGATGTACTTAAAAATATCAAAAAAGAATCCGAAAACAAGAAAGAAAATCCTTTTGAGAAAAGCATTCTTAAAAAGTTATGGAAAGAATAAAAACAGCCCTATCAGCTGTATTGATAAGCTTTCTCGTGTTAGCTATCTTTACCTTAGAATCTTATACAGTTGACTGTAAAAGCCCTGGAGGTCATATCGTATTGAAAGCCATTCAAGAAGGCATGTGTCCAGAAGGTTATGAGGAGGTTAAAACCGAAGAATCGCCAACAAAAACTATACAAACCGTTGACTGCAAAGATCCTTATGGTTATATCTTTAAAAACATTCGTAAAGGTATGTGTCCACCAGGTTACGAAGAGATTATACACGAAGTAACTACTCAATACCCATTGCCACCAGGCTCTAAAGAAAAAGTGACAACATTTCCCCAGAAGCCTTCAAAAAATGAAATACCTAAACAGATAGGAAAAGAAAAACCCTCCTTTGAGGAAAGCAAAAAAGAAGGAATTGGCATTTGGAAGATCGTTGTTATCGCTCTCATTGTATTCATTATCTATGCTTTTCTCAGAGAATTAGGAGAAAAAGAAAAACGCATCCGAGCCCTACAATTATCAGATATAGATAACATGAATGGAGGCGAATTTGAACGCTATGTTAGCAGACTCCTAAAACACCGAGGGTTTGACGCTGAAGTACTCGGAGGCTCTGGTGATCTTGGTGTAGATATTATTGCACAAAAGAATAACCTTAAATATGCCGTTCAAGTTAAGCGACTCAGTGAGCACGTTTCGAGGCGCGCTGTGAGTGATGCAGTAGCAGGAAAATCCCACTATCATTGCAATGCAGCGATGGTAGTTACCAATAGCCATTTCACCGAAGGAGCAAATAAGTTGTCCCAATCAACTAGATGTGAGTTGATTGACAGGGATACCCTTGCTGAATGGATTCTTGACTTTCAAAACTCGAAAGATAATTTCAGCTAGCAACTATTTGTTTTAGTTCATTCTAAACCGTTTAAGAAAAGGCTTATAATTCTATTTTTTAATTTCTGGATTTGGATAGTTACCTTGTTGTTTCTTATCTGCTCCTTCTTCAAGTTGTTCCTGGTATTCCGGGGGAATAGAATCTTTGTTATTTGTTATATTAATCACTCCATCTTTATCAGTCCATTTATAAATAATACTGTCAGCCTGTGATGATGGGTATTTTGTATCTGTAATAGTATCCTCTTGAAATTCCTCAGCTTGACTCTCTAGTTCTTCTTGCGCTTTCTTTTGTTTTCTTTTACGCTTGATGCAACTCTCCATTGAATTAAAGCAAATATTCTTACACTTGCTTCTATTCGTACGTGTTGTGTTTGATTCCACCCTCCGCTTACCCCAAACGTCATACTTGGGTGTAATATATTTTTCGTCACATGATGCCGTGCATTGATTACATCCTTTATAACACGTTAATTCCGAGTCATCTTGGATATAAGACTTATATTCATTACATGTTGGCTCCGGATTTTCAGCAATACTAGTTCCCATAAAAAGTGGAAGCATTACGCAAGAAAGCAGAAACTGTAAAATTGGTTTCTTCATTATTTTCAACTCTTTCGATGCAATTATTTCTACTCCTTAAACATAGAATCAATAGTACTTTTGTACTATTTTGGGCTTAGGATATTTTGCTACTTTAGAAATACAACAATAGTTTCCTGCTAATAAACCTTAATACCTATAATTCAATCCGTTCTCATAACCCTATGGTTAGAATAGTTTAAATCACCAGGATTTCTTATAATCTATGTTACTCTTAAGCCATGAGATTTGTAGACGCGCACACCCACCTTGAGTTTTTTGCTTTTAAGAGACTGCCCATAGAAATGGCAAGAACTAAAAGGGACCTACTGGATATGATTGAGAGCATAGAAGGAAACCCAGTCGTTGCCTGGGGCTGGAGTGAGGATACCATTGGTGAGTCAATAACAAGACAAGATATTGATAAATTTCCTTTCCCGATCCTTCTTATCAGAATTGACGCTCACATGGGAGTAATAAATAAGAAGGCAATGGAGGAGCTAAAAAAAACTCCTTCAGAGAAATTTGACCCGAAACGTGGTTACGTTTACGAAGAAGTGTTGTGGAAAATGGTATCAGTTTTAAAACCAAAAGAGATAACGGGAGACTTGCTCAAGGCTCAGGAGGAGGCGATTTCAAAGGGAATTATCGAAGTCCACGACTTTGTGGATTTTAAAATTGCTGAGACGTACTTCAAACTGAGAGAAGATGGGAATCTGAAACTAAGGGTAGTTTTAATGCCCTACTACAGGGATTATGAAAATGTAATTAGGCTTTTTGATAATTATGGTGAAGACGATCTCATAAAACCCGGCTGGGTAAAAATCTTTGTTGACGGCTCCATAAGTGCAAGGACTGCATATCTCAGAGAACCCTATAAAGATAAACACTCCAGGGGAATCCTTTTAAAAACTGAAGAGGAATTGAAGTCTATAATACAAGAGCTTGAGGGAAAAGGTCTAAAGGTTGCTCTTCACACCATAGGCGACGCGGCTATTGATGTCGTTCTTAACGCATTTGAGAAAGCAAATATAAGGCTTAAAGGACATAGGATTGAGCATAGTGAGATGATAGATCACAAGCAGGCAAAAAGAGTTAAGGAGATGAATTTAATCCTTTGCATTCAACCTAATTTCAACGTGACTTTCATGGAAACTTATATTAAAGCTCTTGGAGAAAATAGGGCAAAGAGAATGAATCCCTTGAAGATGCTCGATGAGATAGGGGCTGATATGATCTTTGGCTCGGATATGATGCCTTTCGACCCCAAAATCGGATTGGAATACGCTTCTCAAATTCTAGGAGGAGAGAAAGCACTCCATTACTACGGTGGATGGAAACGCAAAGTAAGTCTTCCTTAATTAGTGCATTTATATTGCACATCATAATTGAATTTTGATAAAACTCCAGCAAACAAATACGCCCTTCGACTTGTTCAGGGTGTACGGTGTTTTGATCAAGCCGTTCATCAAGGCGCACTACAGGCCGTTCGTGGTGAGCTTGTCGAACCATGAACGGCGTTTCAACGTGAATCTCAGACAACCAAAATTTACTCGAAGATTGGGTGAATTAATCTTCACTCAACCTTTTCAGCCCAAAACTTGGGTTTGTAATAAATTCATTCTTGCACTTGGGACATTTGCTTGGTTTTTTCAATCGCTCTCTTTTTTGGAATATGAACCCACAGTTCAGACATTCCGAAGGTTTTATAATGAACCTACACCCCTTCTGTCCTGCAGATTGCTCAATATGAGTGAGATGACCTAAGACCTCTTTCTCAGAAATTCTAAGTGACTGTGATAGCTCTCTTACTGTTTTCACTCCTTGTAGAAGCTCATCGAACAAGGCTTGCCTAATGGTTTTATAATTTTCTCTTATGATGTCCATCCCTGTAACCCCGGTGAGTTCCCTTCACTTTAATCCAAGAAAAAGGTAAAACCGACGAGCACAAGGCCGGAGGTAATCCCGTTATTCGGCATATTTGTACCGGCATTCGACATGTGATGGAGCCGCAAAGACGTATTGACTGCCACACGGTCAGTAAGGAAGTAGTGGAAACCAAGACAAGCCTGCGGATAGAAGATAAGAGCGTCCTCTTGATCCACGAGGTCGAAATCAAGATAGCCCACTGCTGCCCCCGCTTCAGCGTAAGGCACAAATCTCATCCAACTTAGGAAATTGTACCGCACCAAAAAAGTCATTCCGGCAGAGAATCCATCATTTGGTTCAAAGCTTTTGATAAACTCACCCTCAGCCACTAAATCAAAGCTTCCCCTATACCAATCGTTCTCCCATTTCAAATCTGATATGCCGATGCCAAAGCTTGGAAATGTGGCGAGGTATTCGACTTCATGTCCATCCCCATTACCACTAAAGCCTAGTGAGAAACCACTCCCGTACCCAGCCTGAAAGCCCATATATTTTTTCCCACGGCCAAACCACTCCTGCGAAGGGTTCCCGGCGATTCCAAGAGACGGCAGAAAGCTGAGCAAGGATGCTAGCACCAGAGACCTCCATATCCACTTTTCCATTATGGAATCTCTACATCCCAAAAGTATAGTTGATGGCCCATGTTTATACCCTTAAGTGACAATAGATTCAAGGAAGGACAATGCATTCCAACCATCGCTATTCCTAAAATGATTCTTTGGGACCT
>JACPIY010000100.1 GCA_016187835.1 Deltaproteobacteria bacterium
CACCCTGTGAGATAATTTCATATCTCACAGGGTGAACCCTAGAATATCTCCAATTCCATCTACAGTAAGAAGCAATTCATATTCCGGGCTTAATTTAACTTGCTCCTTAACCCGGCGTTCGATCTGTTTTATCTGCTCATCTAATGCTCTGATAACCCGATGGTTGCTCTCCATCGCCAGGCGGATGTTCTCGTCTTCAACCTCCACCAGATACTCATCGCTTCGTTTAATAAAATCAGCCTTTAGTTTGACTCCTGTGTTTCTACAGTATTGGTTCTGAATACTAAGCACATGAGTGGTTCTATGCCGAACCAACTGAGCGCGTTTTCGCAATAAGTCTCTGATGGCTCTTTGTTCTCTAGGATAGATATACCCTGTTGGCAATATCCCTAATCGCATTAAATGTGCTAACCATAAGGCATCGTCCTCATCGTCTGTATGTTTTAGCCCAGAATACTGTTTAACCTTAGCAGTATTTACTAATAAGGCGCGATAACCAGCATCACTCAAACCATCTACCAACCAGTACCAACTAAACGTAGACTCTACTGCAACACCAAAGAGGTTTCCTTTATAGGGCTCAAGTGCACAAAGCACAGTGTCCAGGTCGTTCGGTAAGCGCCTTTGAAACAAAATCTTATCCTCTTGGTCTATGATAACAGCAACATTGTTATTTGAATGCAAGTCTATTGCACAGTATAGTTCCATAAGGACAGCCCCCCTTTTTAATTGAATCTCTTTTTCATTAGAATAACCCACTCACAGTGGTTTATTCGGGGGCTGGCTAGATGATTATCAGGCTTTTGTAATTTTTTTATCCTAACTTTATCAAATGGCAAGAAAACCTCGTCTTCATATCCCCTGCGGATTTTACCATGTCATGCTACCCGGAAATGGAGGGCATGAGATCTTTTCTCCTTTGAGGATAGGTTGTATTTTGAGGGTTTCGGATACAGTTAATGGAAAACAAGGACCAAATGGGAAGGGTTTGAAATTCGTTAAATTAGCTTGGATATAGATGAAGATAATAACAAAAAAGCAAAAGCCCGCACCTACTTAACACTTAAAAACTCATAATATTTAAATACCATATCACATTAAAAGGACATATAACTTGAGTATTAGGACTTGAAGAAGTATTGCTAAACTGCTGACATGAGTAACCGTCGTCGTTCAAGAAGGGTTCCATTTAGAACGAGGGTTAGATATGGATTAAATAACCCCAGCTTATTGGGCTACTTATCTAACATTTCCGAAAATGGAATTAAAATTGAGGGCAAAAAAGTTTTTCCTCCAGGGACTAAACTTGTAATTTAATTTATATCTATGTTGAAGAAACCAGCATTGAGGAAGGTAGTATGGAGGAGGTTATTGTGCTTGAAGGTATTGTCGCTTGGGTAACTCCAACTTTACCCGGTGTCCTTCCCAAAATGGGAATAGAAATATCGAGTAAAGCTGATGAATTGAAACGTCTTTATGAAGTGAAAGCAACTCATTACAAGAACTAATTAAATAAACTCGAAACTTGCACCTTTCTCCTTTTCCATTTCCTATTTCCGAGATACACGAGGAAGGATTTTCCAGGAGGAATATTTGCTTTTTTTAATTTCCTCCATTTTCTATTACCTATATATTTGAGAAAAGCTCTTTCTTCGGCCATATAGCACCCCCATGTTCCCAAAACATATCATTCTTATACTTTACTTTATTTCGGCATTTCTTTCCAACTTTAATTTTTGACACTTCCGAAGATATATCCATGGTAGTAGGTATTCCCACACTCAAATCACTTAGATTCATTTTTATATGACCATTATTTCCGTCATTTAATGTTTGCCCAAGCTTAATCTTTACACTTTCAGCAGTGCCTTCCCCAATCACGCGGTTATATCTGTTCTTTACATAATGAACTATTGCTTGGTCCATGCTATCTCCACCGGTGCTCAAAGATTTGCCTACTACTATCCCTCCGAGAGATATGACTGCGATCTCAGTTTTTCCTGCTCCTATATCTACTATCATATTCCCAACAGGTTCTTCGACTGACAATCCAGCCCCGATTGCTGCCCCTATGACAGCCTCCAATAAATAAACCTCGGATGCACCTGCTACTTTAGCTGATTCTATCAAAGCTTTCTTCTCTATTTCATTGATCTCTATTGGCACAGATAGAACGATCCTGGATTTTACTATGCCTTTCCTATTGTTATTTGCCTTTTTAATAAAGTACTCCAGCATCATCTGGGCTGCTTGAAAGTCAGCAATCACTCCATCTTTTATCGGTCTTATAGCCTTAATTCTGTTAGGCGTGCGTCCAACCATGTTCTTTGCTTGCCCACCTACTGCAACTACCTGTCTTGCTTCCTTCCCATCATCCTTCATTACTACCACCGATGGTTCATTAGTTATTATGCCTTTGCCTTTTACGTATACCGATGTGTATGCTGTCCCTAAATCAACACCTAAGTCATATGAAAACAGCCGACCAATTGAATCGAAGATCATCTTTACTCTACTCCTTAATCGCTACCCCATTAACTCTATCATTTAGGAATCTCTTATTTATGAATGAGGGATATCGCTTTTTCGAAAAAATATTGCAATTGTGTTATGACATTAACCGAAAAATATAAGAAAATCCTTTAAACAGTTAATTTAAGGAAATTATCTCCCCACTAATAATCAGTTGTCAACAGCCCTCAATAATTAAAAAAAAGAAAAATAGGGTTGGGATTTGAATTGTGTAATATCCTAGAGGATGGGATAAAGTTACAAGTTGTCCTAATTTGCTTGAATGATTAGAAAATTTGGTTTAGCTTTAGTTTTTAATGTTTTACTCTTACTATGCTAAGTAGCTTGACTATTTATATAAGTGACAAACTCTTTAATTTTTTCTAAGAACAACTTATTTGAAAAGGGTTTAACTAGATACCTGTTGCCCGTTGACTCGATAAAATCATTTATAAATCCTGTTACAAAGATTATCCTTTTCTCAAGACCTTTATTTAGTTTTTGCACTTTAAAGTAAAACTCATCTCCTTTCATCCTCGGCATAGTGTAGTCGGAGATTATAATATTGTAATTCTGATTCTTTATATTGTTTAATCCTTCGACGCCGTCGCTTACGATTTCCACTTCGTAAGGTTCCTGCTCTAAGATTCTCTTCTCTAAATTAGCTATAGCTTCGTCATCTTCAATAATGAGAATTCTCGTAGTAGCCACTTTCCCCAATAATATACGGAATTTATCTTTTAATTCAAGGGGTTGTATAACACATTCCCCTTCTCCCACTTTTCAGATAAAATTACTGGCATACGGAGAGCACGTTACATGTCTTCAAAACCGAAGGAAACTCCCAAAAAACAGATTAAGAAAGATAGTCCCTGGATTATGAGGACTTATGCGGGGCATACGACGGCAAAGGCATCGAACGAGCTATTCAGAAAAAACCTCGCTAAGGGACAAACAGGGCTTAGCGTGGCTTTTGACCTACCCACCCAGACCGGATACGACTCAGACCATCCTCTTGCCGAAGGAGAGGTCGGCAAAGTCGGCGTCCCGATCTGTCATATTGAAGACATGGAAACCCTTTTTGACCAGATTCCCATCGAGAAAATGAATACCTCGATGACGATTAACGCCACTGCGGCATGGCTTCTCTCTCTCTACATAGCAGTTGCTGAGAAAAAGGGAATAGACATTTCATCCCTTCAAGGAACCACACAGAACGATATTTTGAAGGAATACCTCTCTCGGGGCACTTATGTCTTCCCTCCGAAGCCCTCCATGCGACTTACTTCGGATATGATTGCTTATACATCGTCAAGAGTACCCAAGTGGAATCCGATAAATATATGCAGCTATCACCTTCAGGAGGCAGGAGCTATTCCGGTGCAGGAGATTGCCTTTACCTTAGCAAACGCAATTGCGGTGCTTGATACGGTTCGCGGTAGTGGACAGGTTTCTGAAGATGATTTTCCTGAGGTAGTAGGAAGAATTTCCTTTTTTGTAAACGCAGGGATTCGCTTCATTGAAGAGATGTGTAAATTGAGGGCATTTACTGAAATGTGGGATGAATTAATCCTCAATAGATACGGGGTTAAAGACGAAAAATACAGGCGTTTTAGATACGGCGTTCAGGTAAACTCCCTGGGGCTTACGGCAAACCAGTCTGAAAACAACGTAGCAAGAATAATAATCGAGATGCTTCCCGTAACTTTGAGCAGGAATGCCCGAGCAAGGGCAATCCAGCTTCCCGCATGGAACGAAGCTCTTGGACTCCCTCGCCCATGGGATCAGCAGTGGTCACTCAGATTTCAACAAATTCTGGCTTATGAAACTGACTTATTAGAATACCCAGACATATTCGATGGATCGCCGGTGATTGAAGACAGAGTTAGCCAACTTAAAGAAGACTCCTGGAAAGAGGTTGAAAAAATACAAAAAATAGGCGGAGCACTTGAAGCGATTGAGTACATGAAGATGGCACTTGTCGCATCACATGCCGAGCGAGTCCGCGCAGTTGAATCAGGAGACATAAAAATAGTTGGAGTTAATTGCTTCACGGAAACGGAGACATCCCCTCTTACTCAATCCATTGAAGAATCAATACAAAAAGTAGACCCCGTAGAGGTAAGAGAAAAAATTAAAAGTCTCAGGGCAGTTAAAGCCAAGAGAAACCAGAAAGAAGTTAAAGAGGCTCTCCGCATACTTAGAGAATCTGTTATATGCGGCGAAAACATTATGCCTGCATCAGTCCATTGTGCACACGCCGGGGTCACAACAGGGGAATGGACAGACACTCTTCGCTCCGTCTTTGGAGAATACAGAGCACCGACCGGGACCTCCATTACGCTCTCTAAAGAGACAGAGGATATTAGACTGATAAGAAATGAAGTAAAAGCCATCGGAGAAAAACTCGGACGTCCGATAAAAATACTCATTGGCAAGCCGGGGCTTGACGGACATTCAAACGGGGCAGAACAAATTGCGGTTCGTGCAAGGGATGTGGGGATGGAGGTGATTTATCAGGGTATTCGCCTTACACCTGAGCAGATTGCAAGCACCGTAGAACAGGAAAACGTTGATTTAGTAGGACTTAGCATCCTCTCGGGCTCCCATAACACAATTATTCCCAAGATCATGAATCTCCTTAATGAAAGAGAGCTTAACGACATTCCGGTAATTGCAGGTGGCATTATTCCAGACGGTGATGCAAAACGCCTACTCCAAGCCGGCTTAAAAAGGGTCTATACCCCAAAGGACTTTTCGCTTAATCAAATCATGCGCGAGATCGTGGAGATTGTGAAGGTATCAAAAAGCATTATTTAAAGTCGGTTACATACAATAAAATATCTAACTTCCTGATATCCCTAAATTTTTTGTAGTCTGGATTCCTGTTGAACAAACTCAAAGTAAAATATCAGAAACCACCGCTCATATATACATTTTTTCCCAGAACCCTGCCATTAGCCTTAACCCATGCAAGTAACCTTCTATAATCATTGATTATTTGTATTTAACTGGCAATCTGCCACAAGTGTCAGCCAAATTTGATAACCCTACAAGACAAGGGAATAAACTATTGCTATTTTTAGTAACTAAAGTAAAATATTTGGATAATAAGAGTAAGATAAATAGGGAGTGTAGCTCACAATCTCTCTTCTTTTATTAGTTTCTAATTACAGAAAACGAAACATAATACAATTAGATTTGAATTTGAAGCCCTTACTTTTATTAGGTTAAAGGGTAGTATTGTATTTATATTAGGGGGGGTGAGAAATTAACGTGAAATCCACGCGGCTTAAGATAAGTGTAAGTCAGGATGGTTTGCTTCCGCAAGAAACCACAGAAGTTGCAACCGTAGCTTTTCCGGTTTTACCCAAGAAACTCCTTAAAGCACTTGGGTTTGAACGTGTGGATTCAACCACCTACGTTGGAGTGTTGCCAATCTTCGTCAGTTTGGGTGAGAAGGAGCAAGAAATAGAGATTGAGCTTGGTATAGCTCTTCCGGAGATGAGAAAAAAAATAATAGAACTCGTTAAAACTCCAGTAAAGTTTGTTCATTTAGAAAAGGAGCCAAAACCAACAAAACCTTCCTCCAGTCGAGGAAAGGGATTACCGGGAAAGAAAGTCAAGAATCAAAAGAAAAGGTAAGACAATATGTTAGAAGGCAAAATTGAAGAGCGCCTAACTTTCGATGATGTTCTTTTAGTTCCTGCTTATTCCGAAATCCTTCCAAGCGAAGTAGATGTCTCAAGCCTCCTGACACCAAACATTAAGCTTAACATTCCAATTATAAGCGCGGCGATGGATACGGTTACGGAAGCGAGAACCTCTATAGCCATGGCTCAAGAAGGCGGGATCGGGATAATCCATAGAAACCTGGATATTGCTGCTCAAGCGGCGGAAGTGGAAAAGGTTAAAAAATATGAGAGCGGAATGGTTGTAAACCCGCTCACTGTTCGCCCTTATCATAGGATTCAAGAAGCATTAGATATTATACTGAAACACAATATAACAGGGCTTCCTGTTATTGAAGAAGACGGAAAGCTAGTTGGCATAATTACTAACAGAGACCTCAGATTTGAGAAAAATCTCGATTACAGAGTTGACAAGTTAATGACTCCTAAGGAAAAACTCATTACCGTTAGAGAGGGAATTACGCTGGAAAGTGCAAAAGAACTCCTTCATAAATACAAGATTGAAAAGCTTCCTGTGGTAGATAATGAGTTTAGACTCCGGGGTCTTATAACTATGAAGGATATAGAAAAGATAGAAAAGCACCCGAATGCCTGCAAAGACGAAATGGGAAGATTAAGATGCGGGGCTGCAGTTGGTGTAGGTCCGGAGAGGGAAGAAAGAATCGAAGCGCTCACTAAAGTTGGATGCGACGTAATTGTAATTGATACGGCACATGCGCACTCAAAAAGGGTAATTGATGCTGTGTGGTCCACCAAATCCAATTTCCGCAAGGTGGATTTAATTGCCGGAAACATTGGAACGGCTGAAGGTGCTGAGGCTCTGATTAAAGCGGGAGCGGATGCCGTCAAAGTAGGAGTGGGCCCCGGGTCTATATGCACGACTCGAGTTATTGCTGGCATAGGAGTTCCACAAATCAGCGCTGTAATTGATGTCGGAAAAGCAACCCAAAAGCACCATGTTCCTCTAATTGCGGATGGAGGAATAAAGTATTCCGGTGATATAACCAAGGCTCTTGCGGCTGGCGCATATTCAGTGATGGTAGGTAATCTTTTTGCAGGTACTGATGAAGCGCCAGGAGAAGTGGTTCTATATCAGGGAAGAACATACAAGGTGTATCGCGGAATGGGATCAATCGAAGCTATGAGGAAAGGTAGTCGTGACAGGTACGCTCAAGATGAGATGATAGAGTCCAAACTGGTTCCCGAAGGCATTGAGGGAAGGGTTCCATACAGAGGTTCAATAGGTGGCATGATTTATCAACTTGTTGGCGGACTAAAAGCCGGAATGGGATACACAGGTTGCCGTACTATTGAAGAACTGAGGAAAAGGGGAAGATTTATAAAAGTCACCCATGCGGGGCTTCGTGAAGGCCATGTTCACGATGTAATAATAACCAAGGAAGCCTCAAACTATAGGGTTGAATAATATCTACAATGCGGGTTTCGGATTGCGGATTTATTCAATCTACAATCATGAATCCGAAATCAGCGTTCCGAGACCAAAAATTTAGCATAATGCTTGAATCCGTTCTAGTTCTTGATTTCGGCTCTCAGTATACCCAGCTTATTGCAAGAAGAATACGTGAACTCGGTGTCTATTCGGAGATTAAACCTTTTAACACCCACTTGGAGCAAATAAAGAAAATTCAACCAAAGGCAATCATTCTTTCAGGTGGCCCGGCAAGTGTTTGGGATGAGGAGGCACCTTCGTTGAATCCCAATATATTTGACCTTGAAATCCCGATTCTAGGAATATGCTACGGGATGCAGCTTACAGCTCACCTGCTAGGTGGTAAAGTTGAACGCTCTGAAAGGCGTGAATTCGGACCGGCTGAGATTAAAATTACGGATAGCTCCGATCTTTTCTCAAACATTCCAGAAAAAACCAGGGTCTGGATGTCTCACGGTGACCGAGTACTGAAGCTTCCAGATGGCTTCATTTCTATTGCAAGAAGTGGGAACTCACCAGTAGCTGCAATAAAGGACGAAGAGAAGAGGATATTTGGCACTCAGTTTCACCCGGAGGTTGTTCATACCGAGCTTGGCAAGGAAATACTATCGAATTTCGTCTTTAAGATTGCAAAGTGTTTGGGTTCATGGACGACGAAATCGTTTGCAGAGACTGCGATAAAGGACATTCGGGATAAAGTTGGCGACTCACGCGTGATTTGTGCATTATCCGGAGGAGTTGATTCAGCGGTCACTGCGTTAATCGTCCAGCGTGCCGTATGGGACAGGCTTCAATGTATATTCGTCGATACAGGGCTTCTCAGGCTTAACGAGGCAAAACAGGTTGTAGAGACCTTCAGGAATTTAGGACTTAACTTGTTTCATGTGGATGCAGGAAAAAGGTTTCTCGATAGACTTCAGGGTGTGGAAGATCCTGAGAAGAAAAGAAAGATAATCGGAGAGGAATTTATCAGGGTTTTTGAAGAAGAGGCCTCAAAGATTCGGGAAGCAGAGTTTCTGGCTCAGGGAACCCTATATCCTGATGTCATTGAAAGCGTGAGTGTAAAGGGACCATCTGCAACAATTAAATCACATCATAATGTCGGTGGTCTTCCTGAGAAAATGAATCTTAAATTAATTGAACCTTTGAGAGAGTTATTCAAGGACGAGGTAAGAGAGGTAGGACTTGAACTCGGACTTCCTCCGGAAATTCTTGGACGCCATCCATTTCCAGGTCCCGGACTTGCAATCAGGGTCATGGGAGAGGTAACAGAGGATAAACTGAAAAAACTCAGGCTCGCAGACGATATTTTCATAGAGGAAATAAAAAAAGCTGGGATCTATAATGACATATGGCAGGCATTTTGCGTCTTTCTTCCTATAAAAACCGTAGGCGTTATGGGAGACGAAAGAACCTATGAAAATGTTATTGCGCTAAGAGCAGTAACAAGCCTTGATGGAATGACAGCCAATTGGGCTCGTATTCCTTATGAAATCCTTGAGGAAACCTCAAGGCGTATCATAAATGAAGTTAAGGGAATTAATCGTGTTGTATATGACATCTCCACCAAACCCCCTAGCACAATTGAATGGGAATAGAATCCCATCGAATTGGCTCCTGAGTTTTTTCAGTATGCAGCTCTGAATTTTATTTTATTATAAGAAGTATCATCGAGTTTAAATGGCAAGTCTACGGGCAACACACTCTGAATAGTCTTAGCCAATTCCTCTGGAGCTACTTTTGTGAGTAAAAAAAAGGAAACTGTTCCTCCGCTGATAAAGACTCTGCTGTTTATATTTATATACGGAACAGACCTTGCAAGTATTTCATCTACCCTATCATACTGAATATAATTTTTAAGACCTGTAAATAAAACTTCAACGGTTCCGGCTTTTCCCTGGGACTCCCTTTTTTTATCTAGCTCTGATCTCAGCTTCTTTGCCGCACCTGCCCCTGCCCTTTTGAGTGCCTCTAGACTGGTATCACCGAGATCCGTACCCGTTAAATACGAACTATCACTCACTTCTGTTACTACTTTTCCTTTTCTATCCTTGGCTCTTATATATACATAACCGAGAGTATTATATGTGGTCTCTTCCAATTTGCTCTCCGTTGTTTTTATATCTACGTAGGTTTCTAATTTAACATCGCTCGAAGGTTCCGAGTCGACTCTATACCCCGAGCCTATAAGAATTGTTGACATTTCCCTTTTGATATCCGAAATAGACAAGGTCTTAATAATCGGGTTGCTCTCTGGATTTTGTAAGATCGTAATATATACTGAAGATTTCTTGGGGAATATAATAGTAATATCATCATTTGGATTATCTATGACAAAATCCTCGATTTTGTTTTTTAAACTCTGTGAATCCACATCAACTTCAAGTGTGATTTTGTATTCTCCACCAGAAGAAGTTTCATCGATGATTCTATAAGCTTTTATATAGGTTATAGGTTCTACACTTTTTAGTTTTTGGAAAAACTCTTTGTCTAAATTTGGATTAATTCTTAGTGCAGCCTCTTCTACAGCCGTTCCAAGGGCCTTTGAGATCGTAATACTTCTCACGTTTGAAATCGTCCTTCCCGATATAGGCTCTACAGCTTCGGTCGATATTTTGACAGGAAATCCAGGAGTAGATATAAAGAGTACAAATAATAAACATATTACATTATAAGCTTCTAACCTTAAGCATGACGGATTCATAATCTGGCAGGCTACCCATTATGATAACCAAAAGATTATCCTTTGCATAATTCTCAATGACCAAAAACTAAGCCTCACTCTTCTCTTAGCTTTTTAAATATTCCAAACTCCCCGACTATTGTTACAAGCTCCCACCCGTCGCCTCCAATCTGGTTTAAATTTTCTTCAAAACCAGTTCCCAATTTTGCTCTTCTATTAGTCGCCGCTTGCTTTGATACAGCTATGTCGTGATCTACATATTCAGGAAACAGCTCATCTACTGAAATTACTCTATAAGCCCATTTCATTCGGGTTCTCCATCTTTTTTTTCTAGTTTAGTTTCAAATTCCTCTTTAAGTTCTTCATCCACTATTAAGGGACAGCTTTTATCGGATACATCAGGAAGTTTTTTTAGATATTCTTCATAATCTTCTTTCCTTACGACTCCTTCGCGAATATATCTCTCCGCCACCCTAACGTCAAAAATGAATTCCTTTTTCTCTTTCATGACTTGTCCTCCAAAGTATTTAATGATACACACTCAGATTTGGATTCGCAATTGCACGATTAATAGTTGTCATTAGTCAATAGCTATCAGTCGTTTATGTAATGACCAAAAGTTGAGCAGTTACTTCGTGCAAACCACAAGAGAAGATGTAAGAGGGGGGTCTAGCTTTATCCATTCTGGTTTTTTAAACCCTGCATTCTCTAACCAGGATCTCACTTCTTGAAAAGAATAATCACGTCCTCCTGTAGCAAGAAGCATTTGAACAGAAAATATTGCTCCAACAGCAGGTCTCGTAAGAGTATCGTCAAGAATATGATCCTTTATTATAAGTTCTCCTCCAGGGTTTAAGGTTTTATAAATCTTCTTCATAAGTCTTTGATTGTTTTCCTCGCTTTCACTATGGATGATATTTGAAAGAAACGCTACATCAAAGCCTTCTGGAAGCTCATCGGTATTATAATTCCCTTCCACAGTTTCCATCTTGCCAAACATTCCTGCTTTTCGTAAAACTCTTTTTGTTATCTTGAGCGTTCCCGGAAGATCAAATATGGTGATTTTAAGGTGAGGGTGTTTTTTTAGAAATTCCATAGGGTATGTCCCGGGACCAGAGCCTATATCTATCATTGTTTTTGCCCATTTAAAATCAAGCTTATCACTAAGGATTTCGGCATCGCCTCTTGCTTTCACAAGTGAGTGCATAGCCATTATGAATCTTTCTGTCTCTTGTTCTTTATTCTGAAACATATCGGTTGGTCTGGCAGATTTTCCCGTTCGAACGGATTCTTCAAGCTTCCCCCACATATCCCAGAGACCCTCTTCAAAGAGAATCATGCCACCGAAGTATTTGGGCGAGTCTTTTACTAGATAGTTAATGGAGTTCTCAGTATTATAGAATTTTCCTTCTTCCTTATCTAAAACCTTTAGTGCAACAAGAGCATTAAGAAAAAGCTCAGTCGCACCCAGATTAGTATCAAGAACTCTTGCGACTTCCTCAGAAAGACTCCCTTCACTTTTAATTACGTCAAACAGACCGAGTTTTACCGCGACTTGAAGTATTCTCGATTGGACAAACCCACTGCTTATTCTAGTAAGTTCAGAAAAATCCATAGTACTTGTCCGCTGTCCTTAGTTCTTTGTCAGTTGTTTTTTTTTGCAACGAACGAGGGACAACTGACTATCTTTCGCTAAACCATTTCCATGTTTGACCAATACCATCTTCTAAGCTTACGTTAGGAGACCAGCCGAAGACCCGATTCGCCAGGCTCATATCAAGGGAAATCCTTTGGACTTCTCCAAGACGAGGCGGAGCATATTCTACTTTAAATTCCTTTCCTGACACTTTTCTCAACACTGCCACAAGATCATTCACGGATGTTTCTATGCCTGTTCCGATGTTATATCTACCGACCGGTGTGTTAATACTCATTATATTTGCTTTTGCAACATCACCTACAAAAACATAATCCCGTGTCTGATTTCCATCACCAAAGATCAAACATGGTTTTCGGGATAATACTTTGTTGCAAAAAATAGCCACCACTCCGGCTTCACCATGAGGGTTTTGCCGGGGACCATAGACGTTTGCGTATCTAAGAGCAATATAATCAAATCCGTAAACAGCCTTATAGTAACCGAGGTATTTTTCTACAGCGTACTTTGAGGTTCCATAAGGTGATATAGGCATAGGGGGCGTTTTTTCATCGGCAGGTAAATCCTCAGGCTCGCCATATATTGCACCACCCGTTGATGCAAAGATAAATCTTTTAATTCGATACCTTATAGAAAGCTCAAGCAGGTTAAGCGTTCCAATAATATTTACTTGAGCATCAAAAACAGGATTCTCCACCGACCGCCTTACGTCTATCTGTGCTGCATGGTGATCAACTATATCAGGTCTATAATCAGAAAAAACCTTCTCTAATAATTCACGTTCTCTAATATCACATTTAACAAAATCTGCCTCTTTTGGGATATTCTCTTTAATTCCCGAAGAAAGGTCATCTATTATTATGACCTCATGTCCCTCACCTATAAACGCATCGGCTACCCATGAGCCAATAAAACCCGCACCGCCAGTGACAAGGATTTTCATTTGTATTTGCTCCTCCAGCTTAAATTCTTCACTGTCTTATATAAAGAAGCTTTAATTTATCGCCAATAATTATAATGCTTTTTTAAGAATTTGCTGAAAAGAACATTAGCTTTAGGGAATGAAGAGTAAGCGTAAAGAAACTTCACCCCCCAAGTGAAGTGTACTAACTAACCACTTCTTTTTTAGAGTTTTGAATTTTTTATATTTATCTCTTTTATATTATCGAAAAGTAATAAGTATGAAACAAACTCGTTTTACTTTGCAGCACCTATAGAGTGATTTTTACATGAATCGCATTCACAACCGACCATCCATCCAAAAATCCTTGATTCCTTTTTACATTCCGGGCAGTTTATTCTAATTAAGTGACCTTCGCCGGTGCTGAGATCCGATAGAACCCTCCACTCACGAACCGGCGCATCAGGACAATCCCAGCATATTCTTCTTATTGTCATCTTTGAACCTCCTTAATATCTACTTAGTTAGACCAATAATTTGGCATTAAATTTTTATCTTGTCAATTAGTCTCGGTATCCACCCTTTTATTACAGTCTGCTATAAAAGAACCCGTAATTTATATTGTTTTAATAAAGATGAACCGAAGCAATACCATCAGGAACTGTAATTGTGGAATAGTGCAAGACTATGAAATAAAAACAAAGTATTTCCACTCATTTCATTGATAAGCCAAGATCAGGAAAAGAAAACTTGCCAGAGCCTGGACCGGCTCTGGCAAGTCTAAAGGATTTTAGTATTTTTTTATCTATAATGAATAA
>JACPIY010000101.1 GCA_016187835.1 Deltaproteobacteria bacterium
CAATCTCTTTGATTATTTTGCGGTTGCTCTCCGGTGCGGTGATCTTTTTCTCAATTTCTTCGCTCGGAAACTCCCTTTCGTCTTCTAATTCATCGTAGATTTCTTCCCCTGTGTCGGTATCTACTATACCAACATGCTCCCCCGGTTTTAAAAACACCCCTTTTATTCGAACATCGGATTTTACTCGAACAGCTTCATAATCAACTAAATATCCATCCTGGATCGCTTGCTCTGTGGTATAACGGTAAATCACATCCTGGAAAAAGGCTATTGTATGAGATGCAGGAGTGGCGGTAAGTCCTATTTTTAGAGCATCAAAATGCTCAAGTACGCTTCGCCAGATGGCTGTTACTTTCGCGGTGTATCCCCGGTGGCATTCATCAGCGATAATGACATCAAAAGCATGAATTGGAATATCCAGTTTTCCGGTATCTTCTTCATAATCCGGGTCGCTCCCCTCTTGAGGAAAAGCATTCTCCCAGCCGAAAAGATTAATGGTCATCCTTTGAATAGTTGAGACATAGACAAATGTATGAGATGACTGGGGTGAGGTCAGGTATGAGTTTGGTAGTAGTTTGGGATCAAAAGGTTTTTCATCGTCAAAATCTTCTCTCTGAAATTGTTGGTGATAAACCTCATATTCCTGATTGAATTTATTTCCTTTGGGAGTATTGAAGGATGTGAATTCGCGGACAGCCTGAGCCGCAAGAGCCCTACGGTCAACCAGAAAGAGTATTCGTTTTGCTGCCTTGGATTCCAATAAACGATAAATCATAGCCACAGTTGTAAAAGTTTTTCCCGTTCCTGTGGCCATGGCTAAAAGCATTGCTCTCTTTCCTTTAGTAATCGCCGATTCAGTTTCTTTTATGGCTTCTTCCTGATAATCCCGTAACCTATTTATGTTAATGGGATTGTTTTTCAACAATTTATAACTTGCTTCTTTGTCGGTAAGAAGTAACTCCTCAAGGGCATCAGGTGTATGAAAGTTTGAGATTTTTCTTCCGATATTTTTATCATCTCTTACATCAAGGAACCAGAAAATCTCGCCATTCGATGAAAAAAGGAATGGAACGCGATAACCGTTCCAATTACTAGCGCCGTCAAAAGCCCCTTTTGAGTACCTCTTTGCTTGTTCTAATACATTTTGAGGACTAACCTTTACTTTCTTGGCTTCAATAATTCCTAACAACTTTCCTTTTACAAAAAGAGCATAGTCGGTAGGACCATTCGCCGTTGGGTATTCCTCTACCGCGTGGCACTGAAGTGTCGAAATATCCAATCCATCATGATATTTGATGATTGACCAGGGAGGATTTAGAGACTTGAGCTTTTTATCAATTCTCTCTTTTCTTGTTTTCCACTCAAGTTCCTCAGTCATCTATTCCCCTTATTTTGTTCTCTTTTTGGGCGATCAGTCTTAACACCATTATCTCACTAAAGATTATTCCTTGCAACAAGGACTCTATAATACTTTTCTTGATCGTATTTAAGATTTAATCTGTTAATAGTGGCAATGCCTGGTGGTTGCCCTCTGTTATATTCCCCTTGATGTTGGCGGATTTTATTAGGGCAGGCACGGGGGCCTACCCCTACAATTTTAATTTCAAATATCTGTAGGAGTAGCCCCCTGTGGTTAACTCGATTCTGACTATTCGAACTACATGAATCTATTTTTTATTGTAATCATCAATATTAGGAAACAAAATTTCATATAAAATCACTGATAATACTTGGAGGGGAATTTCATGGGTAATTACGATTACGACATTGTTGTGATTGGAGGAGGGGCCGCTGGACTTACCGTTGCAAGCGGCTCTGTAAAATTTGGGCTTAAAGTTGCTCTTATCGAGAAAGAAAAACTGGGCGGTGACTGTCTCTATTATGGTTGCGTGCCCAGCAAAACACTCATTCACTCTGCCAAGGTTGCTTCGCTCATTAGACGCGCAAAGGAGTTTGGGCTAAACGAGACGACTCTTTCTTTTGATTTTGCAAACGTAATCGGTCACGTATGGGATGTAATACACAAAATAGGAGAACATGACGATCCCGAGAGATTCAAGAAAATGGGAGTGGATGTGATATTCGGCGAGCCAAGGTTTTTATCGCCCGAAGAGATAGAAATAAGCGGAAAAAAAATCAAGAGCAAAAAATTCGTTATATCTACAGGCTCCAGATCCTTTACTTCTCCGATTGAGGGACTAAAAGAAACGGGTTTTCTCTCACACGTTGATGTGTTTCATCTTAAAACACTGCCGGAGTCGCTTATTGTAATAGGGGCAGGACCGATTGGGGTGGAGATGTCTCAGGCATTCAGGAGGTTCGGTTCTGACGTCTCGGTGATAGAGATGCTGGATCGGGTTCTTGCAATAGAGGATGAAGACGTTTCAAAAGCGCTTGAGGTGTGCTTAGCTAGAGAGGGAATCAAGTTCTTCACAGGTACGAAAGCCAAAAGGGTTTTTACCGAAAACGGGAAAAAGGTTGTGCTGTGCGAGAGAAACGGACAGGAATTGGCTATAAGGTCGGATGAAATTCTCGTTGCCGTCGGACGCACACCAAACGTTGAGGGATTGAACCTAGAGGCTGCTGGAGTCGAATACACCAGAAAAGGGATAGTGGTAAACGAAAGGCTTCAGACTACTGCTAAGAATATCTGGGCATGTGGAGACGTAGCTGGACCTTATCTCTTTACACACATGGCCGAGAATCAGGCTGGTATTGTAGTGAGAAACGCCGTTCTCAGGCTTCCTGCTAAGGTTGATTACTCCGTTGTTCCCTGGACGACGTTTACAGACCCGGAGGTCGCTCATGCCGGAATGACCGAGGCTGAGGCAATGAAAAAGGGGATTAAGTACAACGTTTACAAACATCACTACGGTGATGTTGACAGGGCAGTTGCGGAAGTTGAGGACGAAGGTTTTATAAAAATTATCACCACAGGATGGAAAGGAAAAATAATTGGGGCTCACATTATCGGTCCACATGCGGGAGAGCTAATCCCAGAGCTTGTAATTGCTATAAAGAACGGGTTAACCGTAAAGGACATTTCATCTACGATTCACGTCTATCCAACGCTGGCGCTGGGGACAAGGCAGACGACTGACCTGTATTTCCGTCAAAAATTTGACTCATCACCCTGGCTTCAGAGGTTGCTTAGGCTAATGGCGAAGGTGCTGAATTGATGAGAATTAACAATTGTATTTGTACTGGTCGGCCGTTGTTGATTCCCAACTATCTAAGACTAAGTCAGTAAAATCTTATACAAATTGCATGTAGTTAGAGCCTATGATTAGATGAGGCTCACCATAGGTTTTAGAGCGGATAGATGTATCCGCTCATGCAGCTTGTCGAAGCATGGAATATTGTCTAGTTAGGAAGGGACGCCCTTGGACAGGCTCAGGTTGAACGGTATGTTGTAAGGGCACGCTGCATACATAGGTCTGCCCCTACGAGATCATTTGTCACTTCTTCTGCCAACTCCCATTGGGAAGCTGAATGTCCCATCCGGGCTTAGCTTCTTCTTTTCTTACCTCAGCAAACTGCTCGGCTGCTTGAGGAAGCACTCGGTTAACATTTTCGGAAGTCATCTCAAGTTTATTAATTTTTACAATCGCGCTTGCCATTCCTTTGATAATGACCTGTCTATCAGAGTTTTCCGCAGTAAAATCAGCTGTCTCCTGTTCTGTGAGATTTCCCCTTTTAACAAGAAGCCCCATATTCCCCTCTCCGACTTTTCCCTGCGAAAGCAAATTGGTTATGGAAGCGAGGCGTTTTCCCCTGTTGCGAAAAGCCTGGACTACCTCGGGCATTTTGCGGATTTCGCTTGTAATCTGAGCGGCAAGATTGCCTTGCGCCCATGCGGGCGTGCTTATAGCGAGATCAAATCTTCTCTTGAGAACAATAATTCTTCTTGATTCGAGTTGCGGTTTGTCGGGATACTTCCTTAAGCTTTGAGGCTGTCCTTTAGGGGCTTCTTTTTCAGGAACGTTTTCCTGCTTTGGAGTCTCTTCGGGCGATTTTAAAAGCTCTTCCTCTAGGCTTTTATAAGCCTCTCTTACTTCTTCTGCAGGGAAGTAGATATTAACCGTTACGATTGCACATGACGAAAGTGGAATGAGTACGATTAGAATCAATAGTTGAAAAGCCATTTTTGTTATTCTTGACATTTTTATTTCACCTCTACCGTTTATTTTTACTTCTCGTATTCGATTTTAAGCTCTCCTTTGCTCGCCCTCTTTGCCGTTTCTCTTATTACTGAAAGAAAGTGGGCTACGGATATTGAGTTTCTCTTTTCGTCTACTTTAATAGCCAAATCCTGTACTATGCCAAGTATTCTGTTTGATATATTGAGTTCCCTAAACGTAATGACGCCGTCTTTGATATAACCGGAAATAACTCCCTTATCGTACTTGCGCGATGAGCGAAGGAGGAGTTTTTCTTTTACCCCAAGTTTTTGGAGAAGAGCCTTTGCAATCCTCTTTGGTTCTTTTGAATCTATAGTCCAGAAGTTGAAAGTTCCATCGAGTGTATTTAGTTTTTTCCCGTTTCCACGCACCCATACGAGCCCGTTTATTCTTCCCGTGATGTAGTCCTTTGCCGAGGGAATGCTGCTTGAAATACTATTAAGACTTATGTTTTTAAACAGTAATGAGAGATTGAATTTATCCTTACCACTTAGATCAAGTAATCCAGTACCAAATGCCTCACCTTCATAGAGTTTAGACTGTAGTCGTCTTAGATTGAGTATACTTTTATTCAATTCAACATCACATTCTATATCCTCAAGTCTCAAAAATCCATACTCTATTTCCCTAATTCTTAGAAGATCTCCTTTGTTTTCTAGTCCATTCTGCTTTGCGGCTCCGAGGAAGTTCTCAAACACTTTCTTATTTAGCAGTTTGTCTGTTTCCCCATAATTTCTCATAAAGGAAACCAGTGAAATTCCCGGTTTGCCATTATTTCTGATGGGAATAGTGCCGTTCACGTCGTTAATTAAAAAAATGGTGTCCTGAAATTTCCCATTAAAGGAAACGTCTTTTATAGATAGCTCCCCATCCCAGGAAGCTCCTTCCAGGAGAAATTGGCTAAAAATGAGAGAAAGACCGAGATTCCCCTTAATTTCACCTTCTTTTAAGCCTTGGGGAAGGATGGGAGAAAAGGTCTTTTGAAGGAAATCCAAAGGAATCTGTGATAAATCAAGTTGAAGACTTCTGTCTCCGTTTAAAGGATTTTCCATTTTGGCAGTTAAGTTAATTCTATTGCCCCCCTCATTCTCTATAAACCCATTTTTGAGAGATATGGTTTCACCGACCGTTTCAATCTGCATCTCTCCTTTTAGCGAGGAGACCGCACCGTCTTTTTCCATGCTTAAGTCACTAAAGCTAATTCCCCCGGTTCCCTGGGGTAAAGAACCGTTTTTGATGTTCCCTTTGAAGTTGAAGTCCAGCTTCCCTAAAGAGAGTTTAAAGATATCTAGGGGAACGGAGCCCTTTTCAAGTTCAATCTGAGAAGAGATAATAGTAGGGGACTGGGCGGTTTTGATGAACACGTTCCCTTTCAGATCACCATCAAGAAACTTCCCAGAAATCTTCTCTACATTGATTCCGTCTTGAGTGGATTTTATTCGGATGGATAGGTCGTTAAATGGTTGAGATGAAATGTTTGTCTTTTCAATAAATATATTCCCATCCCAGCTCGTTTTGTCATTGTCTCCGGTATAAAAAACTAATTCTCCTTTTATCCCTACTGATTTTAATTTCTCATCAAACCCGGAGAAATCACCCTGAGAAAATGAAATGTTATAGTGCTCGCTTTCTGCAAACAGAATATTAAGCTCTTTTGTCTCTAATTCACCGTAGTTTTCCAATTGTGTTTTGAGATTTGTAAGCTGTAACAGTTTGTCGTTGAATTTAAAATCCGAAGAGAGACTGGGAAAGGAGATTTCACCATATCCACCTTCTTTTCCTTTTAAGTTTCCCCAAATAACTACTCCTCCGTTTTTTGCCGTGTCAATGTCCAACTGAAACTGTTTAAGGTAAACGTCTCTATCGGCTATTTGAAACTCAGAGCCGACCGAACCTATATTCAACGACCAGTTCTTATTTTCTAGTAATTTAAATAGCAATTCGTCTATGGTTCCCTTTTTTATTGAAAATTCGTTATATGAAAGGTTTTCGAAGTATACACCTTTGCTCTGAACAGAGATTCTATTTCCCCTATTTTCTAAGGTTTCTTTGCTATCACTATTCTGGTTTTGATTGAAATTCTCGGTCTCCAGCTCAGGGTTTTCAGCTTTAAGTGAAAACTTAATCTCCAGTGGTTCCAGAGACTTAGCCCTGGAGATTTCGATAATTCCTTTCTCTCCAGCTACTAATTTGAAGTCACGTATAGTCAAAGAAAGATCAGCAATAAAGTCATTCATGTTCTCGCTAATGAATTTGGCTCTTAGTTCTTCAATGTTTCCCTCGAAGTCCGTAAAAATATTGTTCTCCGGAATCTTATTTAGGCTGAGATTCTTTCCTTCAAGACTTCCTTCGAGAGTTCTCTTTCCATCTAGAAATCTAAATACAATATCTCCAGAAAGTTGTCCCTCCAGAAATGATGCTTTTAAAGAAGAGAGGTTAATTTTTTTATCGCTTCCGTTGCCATCGGTTGACAACTCGATATTCCCAAGAACTCCGGTTAGTTCCCCGATCTTTGTTGATATGCTCTTTAAAGAAAAGTTCCCATCGGCTGAGATGTTGCTAGAGGTTTGATTGTCAAAAGTCTTCTCAAAATCGAGGCTGCCTTTGAGTCCGTTAATTTTGAAGTCGTTTTTCTTATCGTTAATACCGACTTCTCTTAGAACAGTCCTGCCGCTTAGGGAAATATCTTTATCTATCCGCGAGCCGGTAATTTTTATGTTACTGGTTTCAACTTCTCCTGAAAAGGTAAAATGGGAAAGGTCGGGAAACAACTCGGGTATATTTTCTAGTTTAATGCCGTCTGTCATTACCTTAAGGTTAAAAACCCCTTCTTTTCTTAGTTTCTCGATACTTCCTGAAACTGAAAGCTGAATTAGCTTCTCTATATTCAAATTTGCAGATTTAATAAAAGCCCTATCGACTAGTTTGTCATAGGCCAAATCGTACTCAAGTTTTCCAGAGAGGACAGGGCTTTTTTGGCTGCTCTTTTCAGAGGATACGAAATTGAATGTTCCCTGTGAAGTAATATTATTAGAAATCTGAACTTTTAAATCTGAGTATATAGACAGCTTTACCGGCAACTGAAAATCAGTAGAAAAAGAATCTGTATTTAATACGGGAAGATCTATCTTTATTTCACCGTTTGGTATGTCCAAAAAGGGTTTAATTTTACCCTGAAACTCCATCTCGTTATCTTTCAGGTTTACCGAGCCTGAAAGATTTATTGTTCTTTCTTCTTCAGATTTGGCATCCACCATGTCTAACTCGATTTTTTTGGAACTCATCAAGATGCCAGGCGGAAGCTTGATCTCAGCGTTCCTTATTTCCACGTGTTCGATTTCAATCGGGATAGGTTTTTCTTTTTCTTCACCTTTACCTATTAATTTCATTAGATTATCCAACTCTTCTCTGGTCAGAGAAATAATCGGCTTATCAATGATTATTCGCTTAACTTTTACCTTCCAGTTGATAAGGGAAGAGAGAAGTTCCGGTTGAATAGCTATTCCCCCGGCTTTTAGTATCGGCTTTACAAGGCTAATCGGGTCCGAGATCTCTATATGCCGTCCTTTAAGGCCGGAGAAGAAGTCGTATTCAATGTCTTTGATCTCGATTTTATACTCATTTTCTTTAGAGACTTCTTCTATGTAGCTGCGTATCTGTTCGGGAACGACAAATTTGGATACGTAGATAAAAGAAATGAAAATTAGAGAAAAAACTATAGCCAGGATAACTAAAATAGTCTTGGCAGGACCATATTTCAGAAGGGACATTTAATAACATTATAATGGGTAATAGTTTGATTTGAAAAAAAAAGAAGATAAGAATTTTCTAAAACCAAAAATAAATTTGAGACTAAGTGTGATGCCGTGCTAAAATCAGGACATTTTGCGTGTTGGAGATGAGTTGGATCGAACGCGACCTCCGCTTTGCGAAAGCTACAAAGGTATTCTAAGGTGCCGTATTGCTTTATATATTCTCACCTGGAGTTGTTGTAAGTTCCTGACAAATTCACTCATGCCTGTTAAGCTTGCTAAAGAATTTACTAAAAATTTCCCTATTGCGGGATTATGCAGTAGTGGTGAGCAATTTTGAATACAAAAGACTTTGAAAATTCAACATACGGCAAAGGTAGTATTATCGGACTAAATGGCTTTAGCTTGCAGTTAATGCCAACTGACGTTATAATAACTGCCAGATGGCAAAGTCAACAACAAATGTTTTAGAACTTCTAGGAGGAGAAAAGGTCCTCAAGCGTCAGGTTTCGGGAATTGAAGATCTGCGTGAGGTCGTAAGGGAAGGTCTTCCATTCCGTGCGCTGGAATCGCTGGCTAAAGCGATGGAAGTCCAAACCGCTGCACTAACAAAAATTATCCGCGTAGCTCCTAGGACATTAGCCCGCCGTAAAGAATCGGAGAGCAGCTTTAATTCTATTGAATCAGATCGCATCTATAGAGTCGCACGTATAATGTCATTATCCATTGAGGTATTGGGGTCAAGGGAAAAGGCAAAGGAATGGTTATCAAGACCAAACCGCGCGCTTGGTGGCGAGAATCCTTTGAGTCTCCTGGATACTGATGTAGGATCGAAACAAGTCGAAGAGGTATTGGGCCGTATCGCGCACGGTGTGTTCAGCTAATTGGTTATCTGGCGTTTGTGTAAAGCTCGTTATGCAAAGGAACTCCTCAGCGGCGAAGGGGCTCGCCTCTACGGAGGAAGGTGGAGCTATCCTGGAATAGCTGTTGCCTACACAGCCAGCACCTTATCACTTGCGGTGCTCGAGTTTCTTGTTCATTTAGATTATGAAGTTGCCCCTTCCGACATGGTGAGGATTCGAATTGAAGTTCCATCTTCAGCATCAATGGAGAGAGTGAAAGTAGAATCTCTCCCTAAAAACTGGCGTGCCTATCCTCCGCCTGAGTCCCTGCAGAAGATTGGAAGTTCATGGGCGGTAGAGAAACGCAGCTTGCTGCTTGAAGTTCCATCTGCTGTAATCCCTGAGGAGTATAACTATCTGTTTAATCCCGAACATCCTGAATTCAAGGAGCTTAAAGTTGAACGTCCACAGCGGTTCAAATTTGACTCGCGTCTTTTTTAGGTCCTGACAACAATCTTCCTATGTCCGATTCTCAATATTGACACTTTCATGTCCGAAGAGGCGCCAATTCTGGGGAGGCTTGGCAATACTGGAGAGGAATTTCTTTTCCTTACTCTGCCAATTGATCTTTCAGCCAGGTTTTAATCGAATCGTTTATAGGGTAGCGGCCGTCGGTCTTCATGTTCCCTCCGGCTTCCCGAATAGCTTCGTGGATCATTTTCTCAGAAATTTCTATTATCTCTGCGACGAATCTCCCGGAGCCATCGGGGTAATTTTCGTATAGGTACAGTGCGAGTTGCTGACGCCGGACTTCAATGTAAAAATAGTAACCAACCCTGGCCTGCAGTTGTTTTCGGATCTGTTCCATTTCTTCCTCGGTTTCCGTTCCAGCCCGCTTTATCCTCTCCCGCGGTTTCATGTCCCAGTGGATTTGAGATTGCAGGTCTTTATCCTGCCGAATATCGTCCAGTGTTTTCATCTGTTGTTTCTCCTATTCCAATTAGCTCTAGGCATCTTTCGTGGATACCTTCTTTGTCCTACATGCTGCCTGACTTTACCAGACTCTCTATTGTAGGGCAAATCTCCAAGATTTATCATTGTTCTTGCAGTTGGTTAAAAACCTTTTTTTTCTGGCGCTGTATGATTACGAGGTTAGTGGTGGAGATGACGGGAATCGAACCCGCGACCTCTGCGTTGCGAACGCAGCGCTCTCCCAGACTGAGCTACATCCCCACTAATAATCTCGGCTTGATTGTCTGCTTTGGTTTGTACTTAATTAGCCAATGATCAAACACCTTATTATTTCCTCTATAACTACCTAATATACTTCACACTCCGCGAGTAATCAATAGTATTGGAGTAAATCTTCGTGGATCTTTCCAAGCCATATTGTCTCTGCTGAGAAAGAATAAATTTGAGAGAGATATGATAAAATTCATCAAATGCTAATACGTAGTTTCTTTTTCATATATATACATTTCGCAACGAAATGTATAAGGAGGTTTTAATGATTACGGAGCAGAGGGTGAAAGGAATGCTTGCGTCAGAAGTTATGATACTCAATTCAAAAGGTGAAATAGTATAGGTTATCGCACACTATAGTCCTGGTTAGTTAAGAGTGAAAAACTCATTCTGAAATAAACGAATTATTTATCATCTTCAATCAACAATGTTGAAGAGGAGGATAACATGACGGGAAAGCTAGATGAGATGGTTCTTTGCCAGATTTGCAAAGAGGAGAAGAGGCTAAGCGAGGTTTTGCCTGGGGAACTGGTTCGCGTCCCTTTAGTGGAGTTGATTCGCAAGAAGTATCCCGAATGGTCTTCAAGCGGCTTTATATGCCTTACTGACCTCAATCACTTTAGAACTGAGTATGTTCAGGACGTTCTCGAACAGGAGCAGGGTGAAATGTCGGCTCTGGAAGAGGAAGTAATTAGAAGTATGAAGGAGCATGAGTTATTAGCCAAGAATATTAACCTTGAATTTGATCGTGTACTTACATTCGGCGAACGAGTGGCAGACAAGGTTGCTGAATTTGGTGGGAGCTGGCGCTTCATCATCATCTTCGGCTTTATTCTTGTGATATGGATCGCAGTCAATTCTATTGCACTAGCAGGGCATTTCGATCCGTTTCCTTTCATCCTTCTTAATCTTGTTCTTTCTTGCATTGCTGCTCTACAGGCGCCCGTAATTATGATGAGTCAGAACAGACAGGAGGCAAAGGATCGCTTGCGGTCTGAACACGACTATCAAGTAAATTTGAAGGCGGAACTGGAGATTCGTCACATCAATTCCAAAATTGATCTGCTGCTCACTCATCAATGGCATAGGTTACTGGAGATTCAACAAATTCAAACGGAGTTGATTGAGGAGCTCACCCAGAAAACCTCGGTAAAACGCACTGACTAGTGTATGTTCGCAGCTTAATTCACTTTTTCTAATGCCTTATCTTTGAGGGAATTATTTTACTTCAATCTGTTAAAACGAAGAGCCGGGTTCCTTCAAGAACTCAATCTCTTCTGGAGTTGATTCGCGTCCGAGTATGTCGTTCCTGTGGGGGAATCTTCCGAACCTTTCGATAATGACAAAGTGTTTATCCGCATAATCTCTGAATGTTGAGATCATTGATGCCAGAGAAGGAGGGGAGGTAAAAAGTTTTTCTAATAAAGAGAAATACTCGACTGATTTTTTCTGCATTTCTAAATCTTCCGAATGCTCTAAGGGCATATAAAAGAACAATCTTTCGACAGGGTGCAGGTTCTTGTCAACTCCCTTCGCCATTCCTCGCAAACAAAGTTCAAGCGCTAAATTATCCTGGGCAAAAGCCTTTGCAGTTTCACGATAGATATTGCGGGAAAACTGATCGAGAAGTATTATTAGAGCCAGTATGCCTCGAGGCGTGTCTTCCCAACTTTTTAATTTGCCATCTACTGCACAGTTCAAGTCCTCTTCAAAGTTGCTTTTTATGTGGCGGTCAATGTCATCTCTTTTTGCAAACCACATTTCGTAGTAGTCGCTAGAAGGCGCTTTGTTCTCATGCAAAGTTCCGAACCAATAATTTAGGATCGTTTCCTGTCGCTCCATTTGAGACTGCAAACTCATTACATATTTCTCTTTAATTGATCTTACCTTGAGATTCTATATCGGTTCTTAATTAAAAGTCAAAAAGGCACACAGAACCCCTAATTATATTAGATTGATTGAACTTCTAATAAAACTCGTATAACTACCTCCAAGCTGTAGGAGCGTCTTCCTTTGACTCTACTCAGACTGGTCTAGCCGTGATTAGAGATGGAGTGGCAGAAAAGGATGGTGCTCCTAATTTAAAGGTTATATAGAGCCCACGTTTAATATGCTTAGCTCAAGGGTTGTGGCTTTCATTAGCATCGGGTGTGAATATTTTTTCATATCACGTTCAATTTTTGTCGCATCAGTCCTTTATTGTCAAAATAATGTCGAATGATTTCAGCTAGTTAGTTCTTTCGATGATCCTGGCATAAAGATTGCATATAGAAACTTAAGAGGAATATTATGGGGCACGAGTATGTATGGAACAGAAAGACAAGAATGTTATTTAGCTTTTCTCCATTTGATTCCCGTTATAAATTCCCCCCAATCCGAGAAAATGACCTCGTAAGTTGAATGTCAAAAGGAGGGAAAAATGGAAACAATCGGAAAGATACTAAGTTTAACTCTTTTAGCCATTTTCGGAACGGCAGGGACAGTTATTTACTTTACTGATCCTAGCCATTCCCCATCCTTTCTCAATGAGTCCGTCTCTGATACTCGGAATTTCGGAAGTGAAACAAGTAACAAGATAGATTATTCGGCTTATAGAAAACGGCTGAGGAAAAATTATTTTGAAACAGAACAGCCTTTTGAAAAAAATTCCGAGCCTCGCAAACAACAATCATTATGGACAAATACCTATGATACCCCATCCCAAGAGGTTAGAAGACTAGTGGAAGAAAATTCAATTGGTGACCTTCGAGAAAACATGAACTATTGGAACAATCGATATCATGAGACTTTACGATTGGAAAAAAAACTGGAAGCAGACGAGGCATACACAAGATATAGGAACTATAAGAAGGCGCTTGAGGTTAAAGAAGCCTTCAGATAGTTGACACGTTCTAGCCTGCTTAAATCAAGCAGTTTCCTCTTACTTCATCAGTTTTTCTCTGTCAATTAAAACATCAAGAATAGCTTTGTGAGAAAGAAATCGCCGATAATTATTAGCACAAGAGAAACTACAACAGTAAGAGTTGTGGCTCTTCCCACCCCCTGCGTTCCCCCTTCTGTATTCATCCCGATGTAACACCCTATAATGGCCACTATTGAACCAAAAAAGACCGTCTTTAGAACTCCGCTAAGAAGGTCTGAGATAAAGACCCATCCTGCCATTCCTGAGATAAAAAGCCTCGGCGTTACTCCGAGCTCGATTTCGGCCATAATCATAGCCCCGACAATTCCTGCAAGGTCGGCTATTATTGTGAGAAAAGGAAAAGAAATTACCGCCGCGATGAACCTTGGGACAACGAGTTTCTTTATTGGGTCTGCCCCGAGGGTTCTCAGTGCGTCTATCTGTTCCGTGACCTTCATTGAACCGATTTCTGCCGTTATTCCAGAACCGACCCTTCCTCCAACAAGAAGTGAGGTAAGAACCGGTCCCAGCTCTCTTACGAATGCAAGTGATACTACTGAGCCTACAAGGCTTTTTGCGCCAAATCTTCCAAATCCATAGGCGAGTTGAAGAACCATAACCATCCCGATTGCCATAGCAGAGAGAATAACGATAGGAATGGATTTAAACCCTATTTCCTCTAATTGTTCCACGATAAGTCGGAGGTTGAAAGGAGGCATTAAACTTGAGCGGATCGTTCTATAAAGAAGAACGGATAAATCCCCAATGTGTTCAATTGAGGAAGTGCACAATCTCCCAAGTTGAATAATAAAATCCTTCATTTCTTCTCATGAATCAACTTAAACTCTGAAACAAACTCTTCAAAATCACTAAGCCCGCCATCAAAGCTATCTGGTGAAGACGCATAGGTAAGATCATAATTACAACTACTTTTTTTAAGAACCACGGCGCTTATTTTAACAGGGATTTTATCCAGTTTTCCCAGGTAAACGCTCCTAAGCCCTTTTTCAGCGCTAATAGTTATTTCTCCGCTTTCGAGTAATTGTTTATCAGTAATCCCGATAAGAAGAGAGTTGGTAAGAGCTTTCAGACTGTAGTTAACTTTTTTGTCGCTTTTATTGCAGGTTGAATTTATGGTTATTGTCGCCTCGAGTTTATCATTCCAGAAAGCGAGGTCTCCGCCCTCGATCTTAATCCTCTTCCAGCTATCCTGAAGCTCTCCAATTTCATAACTCGTATCTTTTGTTTCATAAACCCGTCCTCTAAGCTTGCCAGGGGAGGAATCAGCAGAAGCGTAGTACTGAGCGAATCTAATAACCGAGCAGGAGTTGAAAAAAAGAATAAAAGACCCCAATATTATTAAAAATATTTTCATTTGTAAACCAGGTTGTAGTTTAATTGAAACCTCCTTTAAAAACCAGTGGCTTTCAGATTAAACGACTAAGATTCGACAGACTTTTCTAGACACGATATTACAAACTAAATTTCCCTATCCAAGAAAAAGCAAATCAATTAAGTAATAGGCAAGGCCTGCATTAAGGGCGGCTGCAGGAATAGTGAAAATCCATGCCCATACAATTCTTAAAGTGACCCCCCAACGAACCGTAGAAAGTCCTTTAGATGCGCCTACACCTGAAATTGCACCGGTAATCACATGGGTTGTACTCACTGGTACCCCAAGAAACGTTGCAAGAAAAAGACTCGCCGCACTCGCGGTCTCAGCACAAAACCCATCAATTGGTCTTAATTTTGTAATTTTCTGGCCCATAGTCTTGACAATTCTCCAGCCTCCCAAGAGAGTTCCTAAACCTATTGCCGCATGGGCGCTCAACACCACCCAAAGGGGGATGGTAAATTTTTCAATCAAGCCTCCTGCGAACAATAAACCCGCGATGATTCCCATTGTTTTTTGTGCGTCATTGCCTCCATGTCCCAAGCTATAAAGAGCAGCAGAAAGAAATTGAAATCGCCGAGCCCATTTATTCACAAAAGCGGGAGTCTGTTTATAGACGAGCCAGGTAGCGATGACGATAAAAATAAATCCTAGAAACAGACCGATCATCGGGGCGAGGAAAATAAAAACTAAAGTTTTATACCAGCCGTGAGCTATGATCACACCTGTACCCGCTTTAGTAATTGCAGCTCCTGCATAACCGCCGATCAAGGCGTGAGATGAACTTGTTGGTATTCCTAAATACCATGTGGTGAGATTCCAACTAATGGCGCCAATCAATCCGGCAAAAATAACCGTAGGGGTTACCGCGCTAATATCAATCAATCCACTGCCAACTGTTTTTGCTACCGATGTTCCAAATATAAGAAACGCAATAAAGTTAAAAAATGCAGCCCATATAACCGCTTGCTTTGGGGTTAAAACCCGCGTAGAAACAATCGTGGCAATGGAATTGGCTGCATCGTGGATCCCATTGGTAAAATCAAAGACTAATGCAACAAAGATAGCAAAAATGATAAAAATTAGGCTCAGGTCAAGCATACTTTGTTGCCGCTTCCTCTGTAACAACCAAGGCCAATAACAGGCGATTAAGCGTTCTCAAGGACTATTCCTTCTAATATGTTTGCTATATCCTCGCAGCGGTCAATCGCATCTTCGAGCGTTTCATAGACGTCCTTCCATTTTATTATCTCAATCGGGTCAGAAGGTGAATTAAATAACACAGAAAGCGCATTACGGTACGTTCTGTCTCCCTCATTTTCTAGCCGATTAATTTCGATGCAAATATCCAGAATTGAGCGGAAATTTTTTAGATCCCTAAGCCCTCTGACTCCCTTTGCCACTTGTTCTATAGCTTTCTCAAGAATATTGACTAGATCCATAGCCTCCGGAGTTGAGGTTTTTATTTTGTAAAGAAAGACCCTCTCACAGGCAGACTCAATAAGGTCAAGTATGTCATCCATTTTTGTTATAAGAGAGTAAATAAATTCACGGTCAATGGGAGTAACAAATGTTGTATGCAATTTAGCCACTGTCTCGTGGGTTATATGGTCGGCTTCATGCTCAACGTCCTTTATCATCTTGGCTTTTTCTTCCGCATTTGACAAATCCTGCATCATCTCGTTAAAAAGCCTTATCCCGCTGACTATTTTCTCCGACGCACTATCAAAATAGTCGAAAAACCTCTCCTCTTTTGGAAATAATTGAACCATTAAGCCACCTTTTAGATTGTGTGCAAAGAAAGATACTTTGCCTTGGTCGGTGTTGAATATACTTGAAACTCTCAATAAAAACAAGCATCATAATCAGGCTAGGGGACTCGGCTTCGGAGGCAATTCAGATTGACTAAGGTTATGATTTATACCACTTCCTATTGTCGTTACTGTTATGCAGCAAAGGCACTTCTCAACAGCAAAGGGGTAAAATATGATGAAGTTGACGTTACAAAAGACCCAAAAATGAAAAGAAAGGTTATGGAAGAGCTCGGCTGGAAAACAGTACCGATAATTCTAATTAACGATAGAGTTATCGGCGGATATGATGATCTTAGAGCTTTAGAAGAAGAAAAAAAGCTGGATGAAATGCTGAAGTAGGGGCGTACGGCCGTACGCCCTGAAAGTTTGACTCCCCTTAAACTCTAATTTAATCTAAACCTAATGAGTGTAAGAACGAGATTCGCTCCGAGTCCAACGGGGGCGCTTCATATCGGCGGAGCGAGAACGGCGATATTTGACTGGCTTTTTGCAAGGCACTACGGCGGTAAATTCATCCTTAGGATAGAAGACACAGATCAAACACGTTCAACCGAAGAGTCAATAGCCGAAATATTGGACGCTATGATTTGGCTTGGACTCGACTGGGACGAGGGCCCCTTTAGACAATCCGAAAGGCTCTCCGTTTATCAAAGCCATGTTGAGAAGCTTCTTGAAACTGGAAAAGCCTACAGGTGTTATTGCACCCCTGAGGAGCTTGAGGCAAGAAGAAAAAAAGCGCAAAGCCAGGGAAAGGTTTACAGATATGAAGGCAAGTGCAGGAATAGCTTCGACAGAGCTTGCCCTGAGCCTGCCGAAGGGCTCACTACGGGCCTGAAATCGCATCTTGAAAATAGTTCATTTGCCGTTCGGCTGATGACACCTGAAATAGGGAGCATAGTTGTTGAAGATTTAATAAGAGGAACTATTACATTCGATGCCAAAGAGATTGACGATTTTATCATTCAGAAAACGGACGGATTTCCAACCTATAATTTTGCCGTAGTCATAGATGACGTTACTATGAATATCACTCACGTCATACGCGGCGACGACCATATCGCAAACACTCCGAAACAGATTCTGATCTATGAGGCTCTTGGTTATGAGACTCCGAAATTTGCCCACGTCTCCATGATTCTAGGCTCAGACAAAACAAAACTGAGTAAAAGACATGGCGCTACCTCAACCGTTGCATATAGAGAAATGGGCTACCTTCCGGAAGCACTGGTAAATTACCTTGCTCGTCTTGGCTGGTCCTATGGAGACCAGGAAGTCTTCTCAAAAGAAGAATTAGTTGAGAAATTCACACTTGACAATGTTGGGAAATCCCCTGCTGTTTTTAATCCTGAAAAACTCCTCTGGCTAAACGGTTTGTATATAAGAAACAAGCCTGCCGAGGAAATCGCTAAACTCGTTATTCCTTTTCTAGAAAAGAAGGGGTTTCAGGTCACACTAGATGAAAGACTTATAAAAATCGTGGAAAGTTTAAGAGAAAGGGCAAAAACGCTTGTAGACTTTGCCGAAGCGGCGGATTATTTTTTTATTGAAGAAGTTAAATATGAAGAAGGCGCTAAAAAAAAGTTTCTAACGCCTGAAGCTCTTCCCATTTTTGAAACCCTAATAGATAAGCTCTCTTCTCTGAACGATTTTACAATTCCTGAGATGCAAAGGATATTCAATGAAATTATAGAAGAAAGAGGACTAAAGCTTGTCAAAGTCGCTCAGCCCGTACGAGTCGCCCTTACCGGAGGAACAGTAAGCCCGGGGATTTTCGAGGTAATGGACATTCTGGGGAGGGATAAGGTGATAGAGAGGATAAAAAAGGCTGTTTCTTATATTTCAAATAACTAAATCTCAATATTTATAAAACCCTCTTCCCGTCTTTCTTCCCAGCCATCCTGCACGGACCATCTGGCGTAAAAGGGGAGCGGCCCGGAATTTTTGGTCTTGAAACTCCTTATAAAGAACGTCAATTATGTCTAGCGTTACATCAAGCCCTATAAGATCTATAAGCGCTAGAGGCCCGATCGGCTGATTTGTTCCAAGCTTCATTGCCTTATCAATATCTTCAGGGGTTCCCACTCCATCCTGGAGGGAAAAAACGGCTTCATTGAGCATCGGGATTAAAATCCTGTTCACAATAAACCCAGGAGCATCTTTAGTTCTAACCGGCTCCTTCCCAAGGGTCTTAGCAAAGTCGTAAGCAAAATTTGCTGTTTCGTCAGAAGTAGTGAGGGTTTTTATTATCTCTACAAGCTTCATTACGGGGGCGGGATTAAAGAAGTGCATTCCTACTACTTTATCAGCTCTTTTAGTACATACAGCGATTTCAACGATGGGGAGCGAGGAAGTATTAGTAGCTAGAATAACCTCAGGATGGGTAGATGCGTCCAGCTTTGTAAAAGTTTCTTTTTTCACTTCCATGTTTTCAAATATAGCCTCTATGACTAAATCAACATCCCCTAAATCACCAAACATTTTAGTCATGTAAATCCTGGATAAAATGGACTTGCTGTCCTCTTCACTCATCTCTCCCTTCTTTATAAATCTTCCAATGCTATTTTTTATTGTGCTCATTCCGCGATCAAGGGCAGAGTCGGAAATATCCAGTAGAACAACTTCCTTGCCATTTGAAGCTACTACCTGAGCGATTCCCGAACCCATCGTTCCTGCTCCGACAACGCCGACCCTTTTTACATCTTCTATCTTTAAAGACATGACGACCTCCTTCTACTCTTATCGATTGAAATTTGAAGCTGTATTATACCCAATTTTCGCAACTGCGTAGAGTTCATCTAAATACGAATTGTGAGAGGACTATGATAAGATTATTTTGAACTAAGGGTCTTGATGATGTAGCGGAAACCTTCAGGTTTCCAGGTAATTAGGCTGTAGAATGGAGGCCTAAAGGCCTCCGCTACATGACCAATTTGGCAGGATTTGTTTAATGGAGTCGGTTTCTCTATTTCGAAAAGTTAAATCAAAAGACTTTTGAATCTGCTTTATTTTGAATGGATTCTAGTGGGCTTCGCTGCGCATTAATAAAACGGGTGACAAACGGATCGGCTGGTTTTTTAACAAGGTCTGACAGCGTTCCCTGCTGAATAATACATCCGTCTCTAAGAAGCACGATCGTATCTTCAAAAAAACCGGCTTCACCTTTATCATGAGTGACCATTAACACGGTTTTGCCCAGGGTTTTGAATATCTCTTTGAGGTCAGTTTGGAGTTCAAACCGAATGAGAGGGTCGAGGGCTCCAAGCGGTTCGTCGAGTAAGAGAATATCCGGGTCTAACATGAGTGCCCTCATCAAGCTCACACGTTGTCTTTGTCCTCCCGAAATCTGAGCCGGGTAGCGATTCAGCGCATCCACAGGAAATTTTGTCAGTCCGCATAGTTCAACTATACGGTTTTGAATTCTGTCCCTATTCCAACCGATGTGTTTTGCAATTAAAGAAACATTTTCCCGGGCGGTAAGATGGGGAAAAAGGGCGCCATCCTGTATGACATATCCCATTCTTTTCCTAAGTGCAAAAATATTATTCGGGGTGAGTAATTCTCCTTCCACGTAGACGCTACCTTCATCTGGCTTAATAAGGCCAATAATAAGCCGTATTAATGTGGATTTACCGCAACCGCTGGGACCTAGGAGAACCGTAGTTCTCAGAGGCAGAATAGTAAGATCAATAGAATCTAAGGCCCTTGTTGAACCGTAGGTTTTTGAAACGTTATCGAGTTCTATCATGGATAAATTGTTTATAAGTTATACCAATTTCTTATAGATGTATAGCACTTAAGTTTTGCATCGTTTCCAGTGTAAGTAACGAGAGTTCTATGTAAAAATTTAACTCGATCTGGGATCAGACCTTACGAGGTAACTGTTGGGCCGTTTCTTTTCATTTAACCTGATGGCCGTTCCGGATTTTAACATAAGACCGAACATATCATCATATTCCCTTTCAGAACCGTCGCACCAGTGAACCTCTTCCGGCTTACACAGGGTGACCATCTCCTGAACCCAATTTCTCAATTTGTCGTTTTTCACATAATTCGGCAAATCCATTATGCCTCCTTTTTCACCTTATGAGCTTATAAAAAAATTCTTTAATCAGCATTACCGCTAA
>JACPIY010000004.1 GCA_016187835.1 Deltaproteobacteria bacterium
CCTTAGGGTTGTGGTTCCCTAAAAACCCTCCCTCTTGGTCGCTACCTCAGATCCCGATGAGGGCATCAGCCCCTACAATCGCGGGTCTTCAATGCCTAATTATTTTTTAAAAATGGTTTAAGTCGAACCAAACCCGTCCAGCTTGCCGAATCAATGGTGCTCTTACTGTTGATAGTCTTTCTATGAGTCTTTAGAACCCCTTGCAGATGACCACGTGTTCCACAGAAGCATCGCTATTGTCATCGGTCCCACCCCACCCGGTACCGGAGTGATATAAGAGGCTTTCTCCTTAACCTTCTCAAAATCCACATCACCTGTGAGTTTCCCATCCGGATTGCGGTTTATACCGACATCTATAACTACCACACCCTCCTTTACCATATCACCGGTAATAAAATTCGCGCGTCCCATAGCGGCTACTAGAATATCGGCTCTGCGCGTAACATCTTCCAGTGGCTTAGTTCGTGAGTGGCAAATAGTAACAGTTGCATGACGGTGTAAAAGGAGAAGTGAAACTGGCTTACCTACAATATTGCTCCTTCCCACAACAACCGCCTCTTTGCCCTGTATCTCTATCTTATAGTAATCGAGAAGCTTGATAATGCCGTGCGGGGTGCAGGGAATAAACCTGGGATTTCCCTCAACCAGATACCCCACGTTCTCGGGATGAAATCCATCAATATCCTTTGAAGGAGACACAGCCCTCAGGATTTTTGCTTCATTTATATGCTTGGGAAGAGGAAGTTGAACGAGTATTCCGTGGATTTTTTCGTCTTCATTTAACTTCTTAATAAGCGAAAGCAGGTCGCTCTCAGTGATTTCCTCCGGAAGTTTGTATTCTTCCGAGTAGATCCCCGCCTCACCACACGCCTTTCTCTTATTTCTCACGTAGATTTCCGATGCAGGATTGTTGCCAACAAGCACGGCAGCGAGTCCTGGAACTATCCCCGTCTCTTCTTTGAGTTTTCTTACCTCTTCGCTTACCTCTTTTCTTATATGCTGAGAAACTTCTTTGCCATCTATTATCTCTGCCATTTTTGATTTCTTCCTTCTATTAAGTAATTATTTAGCCACGAATGAAGATAAAGGATGCAAGATACACGATACAGGATGCACGTAAGAACTTTTGGATATCCTGAATCATGGATCGTGCATCATGTATCCTGCTTATTTATTTCGTGTTAATCTGTGTAAATTGGTGGCTAATTGATTCTCCTTAGTTATTCAAATTCCCAAAAATGATTTAAGGGGCCGTGCCCTTTACCCAGGCTAAAGGACTTTTTTATAGCCTCGGTAACATAGTCCTTTGCCTGTTTTACTGAGTCAACCACATCAAATCCTTTAGCCAGCGATCCGCATATCGCCGCGGAATAGGTGCATCCCGTGCCATGAGTGTTTTTTGTTTGAACCCTGGGTGCTCGGAACTCGTAAAATTCTTTTCCACCATAGAGAATATCCACCGCTTCTTGTGCACTCTCAAGATGTCCGCCCTTAACAAGAACGTATTCCGGACCGAAAAATTTTATACTTTTTGCCGCTTCCTTCATATCCTCCACCGATGATATAGTCATTCCCGAAAGCACCTCGGCTTCAGGAATATTGGGAGTGACGATAAGGGCCAGAGGTAAAAGTTTCTCGGTCAACGCCTTCTCCGCTTCACTCCTTAAAAGCCTATTTCCGCCTTTTGCCCTCATAACCGGGTCTACCACAAGTTTTTCAATTCCGTATTGTTTAATCTTTCTGGCGACGGCTGAAATTATCCCTTGATTTGACAACATTCCTGTTTTTACAGCATCAACTCCAATATCACTTATCACCGCGTCAATCTGGAGTTCCACAAATTCAGGAGGCAAGTCGCTAATTCCCAACACCGATTGAGTGTTTTGAGCGGTAATCGAGGTAAGGACAGACATGCCGAAGACTTTAAAAGCGGTAAACGTTTTTAGATCAGCCTGAATTCCAGCTCCTCCTCCCGAATCTGAGCCCGCAATCGTTAGCGCACGTGGAATTCTGGTACTCATCAAGGTTAAGTCTACAGGTATTTTGAAACGTTGACAAACCAAGTAGCTCTAGTAAAAGTAGTGCATTCAAAAAGAAGTTGGTATCGCTTCATCGCTAAATTATCTCATCCTAAGAAAGACTCAAGGTAGATATGATTTCTAAGATTTAGTATCGAATTGAGTGGAATTCCAAAAGCGGAAATTTCGGGGTGAAATATCTTTGCCAGTATCTCAAGTCCATCTACAATCCTCGGTCCGGGTCTTGAAAAATACGAGTTTGCATCTACTAAATAAACATGCCCCTTCCTTGCCGCAGGAAGCCGATGCCAGCGTTCATTTGAAGTTAGGATATCCACTTCCCCAAGAGTCTTTTCTATATCAAATCCGCAGGGCATGAGGACTATAATCTGAGGAGAGAAGTCTAGGATTTCATCCCATGAAACCTTAAAGGAAGGCGCGCCTGCTTTTCCAAGCCCGCACTCCGCGCCTGCAATCTCTACCATCTCAGGAATCCAATGTCCGGCTACATAAACTGGATCAAGCCATTCCATGCAGAATACCCTGGGGCGGTTTTTTTCTTTGCCAAGAAGTGACTTAACCCTTTCGATTCTGTGTTTAAGTTTAGCCACCAAATTCTTTGCCTCATCTTTTCTTTCCGTAGCTTCCCCAACAATCAGGATTGTATCGAGTATTTCGTCAAGCGTATTTGGCTCCAGCGAAATTATCTGAGGACTGTGTCCTAAAACCTTTACCGCTTCCGTAACTTCATTTCCGGAGACAGCGCAAACATCGCAAAGTCCTTGAGTAAGGATTATGTCAGGGTTAGCTTTACGGAGAGCTTCTTCTCCCACAATATAAGTGCTTTTCCCAGCTTTATAGTTTTCGCTTACCAAAATGTCTATCTCTTTGCTTGTCAGCTCTTCTGGTTTTACTAAACTCATTATTACTCTGGATTTGCTTGTTGCATCGGGCGGATAATCGCATTCGTGTGTTACTCCGACTAAATTGTCACCTAACCCCAACGCGTAAACTATTTCCGTCATGCTTGGAAGAAAAGAACAAATACGCATGATGGCCTCCCAATGGGCTGTAGGGAACGCATATATGCGTTCCCTACATTAGTTCTCAAAAACGTTATCCTTTCTACTCACTATATCTTTATCTACTTTAGTAAGAGATGCAAGCCATAGGATATTTTCTTTATGGCAGGAGTAACAGGGAAGGAGGATGATTCCGTCTATAGGAGATTAATGTGTAACCCGTTCAAATTATGATTTGAATATGATCGAGCCATCCATGTACAATCTATATAAATGAACAATTCTGCAGCAAGCTGCAGGGTATCGTCATGTGAACACAGACCTTTGCTTTGGTCATTGCGAGGATCCCTTCGGCAGAGTTTATCCTGAGCGGAGTCGAAGGACTCAGGGTAGACTCCGCGACGAAGCAATCCGATGCTGAGTTTGTCATTTCGAGTGAAACGAGAAATCTAGATGTCTCACGTGCGTTCGACATGACAAATGAACAAAAAAAGAGATTGCTTCGCTTCACTCGCAATGACACGGAATGATAGCGGAAACCCTTTAGCAAGCAAGCCGCAGACAATTATCGAGTTAAAGAGGACATGGGTTTTTAAGGACTGAAGCCATGTAATAAAAGAGGGGTGTGAAATCATGAAAAAGCCTAAGAAGCATCTTGTGTATCTTTTAGCTGCTCTATTGACTTTTACTTTCATTAAAATCGTTCATGCTCAAGATAATGAGATGTCTTCTAATTTCCCTTCCGTCATATTGGTCCAACCGCTTCCTGGCCGCATCTCAGGTCCAATTGTTTTTAATAGTGGTATTGTATTGCCTCAAGAAAATTTGGGTTTGTTTCAATACTCGAACTTGAAAGAAAATGGTGGGAGCACTTTCGGAGAGAAAATCAGGAGAAAGAGTAATCTGGAGATAAACAAACCCAAAAAGAATAGAGCTATGAGTCCTCAGACCGAAAAAATCGAATCGAGTAAAGAAGTAACCCAAGCAGAGATAGGAGAGGAAACCGCACCTAGTTTTGCTCCATTATCTCATAAAACTACCAGATTTATGTATGGACAGATAAAAGCGGAGTTAAGCATTTAACTAATAGGTGGGATTCTATTCCAGCGGAGTATAGAAACCGGGCAACTAAGAGCGGCGGAGAATAAAAAGTGAAAGTTTTGTCAAGTCTTGATTTTCGTCTTGCTATTCTTTCTTACAACACATTTTATAGGTCATCCTACCCCTTTGAAATTTTTATATCCTAAATGATAACCCTACTATAAAATTAAATTCCTCAGCCGAGAAACCAAAAACCTCCTCATAATCTTCATTCAAAAGGTTTTCTATTCTTGTAAATATCCTCACTTCTTTAAGGTGTAGAAAAGACACAGGAATCTCATAATACCCGGCGAGATCAAGTCTAAAGTAGTCATCAAGTGTAACTCTATTGGTAGTAAAATTGATAAAATCGCTAAAGTCTAGATCGCCTCTCTTTCCTACGTAGATTCCCTTAAGGTTTAGATTAAACCCCCCGTAGAAGTAATTTGCTAAAAAGGAAAAAGAGTGCTTTGGTCTTCTGATAAGGCTTTCGTCCTCAGAGAACCCTATTGATCCTAACCCTCCATCGTCTGTAACCTCGGTATCGAGAAGGGTATAGTTCCCTTTTATCGTCAATCCATCCAATGGTCTTAGGGTTCCCCCTAATTCAATGCCATTAGTTTTTGCTTCCTGTATGTTTTCAAAATTTGTTCCATTTGGAAATGGGGCAAAGCTAAAGACTATCAGATTATCAAACTTGTTCCAGAAATAAGTGAAATTTATCTCAACTATTTCTCCGAATAGTTTTTGGTCTAATCCAACCTCCCAGGTTATTGATTCCTCCGGTTTAAGATCGGGATTCCCGACGGTAAATGTTCCAAGTCCAAAATTTTCGATAATGGTCGGCTCTTTTATTCCTCTTCCAATCCCACCTCTAAGTTTAGTTCCCGTTTCCTTTATGAGATAAGCAATAGAGCCTCTCGGGCTTACCTCAGTCCCGAAATTCTCATTATGATCAACTCTTAATCCCCCAGTTATAAAAAGTCGTTCAAAAAATCCTATTTGCTCCTGAAGGTAAAATGCGAGATTGTCTCTCGACTCATCAAAGGCCGAAGCGCCAAAAGAGCTTACGGAACTCTGATCGGCTGCCTCGTTTTCATACTCAAACCCTAGCGTGCTAATGGAGTTTACAGTATTCGGAACGTCGTAGTAGAAATTCCATCTGTAATCGAGAGAAAATCTCGTTTCATCGGTCGAGGTTGTGCTCGGCTGGTCTGAGTCAAAAAAAGTAACATCTGGGTTGGGATTGTCTCTAAAGAAAAAATCCCTGTCGTGCAAGCCAATAAGAAGAATATGTTCCCACCAAGGGGTTGGAGAAAAAGAAACATTAGCGCCAAACGTAAGTGATTCAACTACGTCAAATTGATCGGGGTCTAGGGGATCGAATCGGTCTCCCGCGGACTCCGTCGGGAACTCAAAACGTGAGTCTTCGTATCTGGCAGTAAATAAGATGCTTAAAATATCAAGTGGGTTGTAGTTAAACGCACCGGAAAACGTGTTGTTTGTGTACTCATTGTTAATCAAAATGCCATTATCATCTATTCTTCCGTAACCAAGCGAGTATCCAAAATTGCTTCTACCTCCGCTTAAACTCGCATGATACTCTTGGATCAAGCTTCCATCTTTTTCTTTATGCGCACCGAGCGCTGTAGAGAGGTCTAAACTGGGCTTCCCCTTCCCCTTCTTAGTTATGATGTTTATGACAGATGTCACGGCATCCGAACCATAGATAGCGGAATGAGACCCCTTTACAATCTCTATTCTTTCAATGTTATCAGTAGTTAGCCTTGAAAAGTCAAAACTACCCCCAATGTCGTTTACCTGGACTCCGTCTATTAATACGAGGTTGAAATCACTTTCGCCACCTCTTACAAAAAGCGAAGCAGTCCCGCCCTTGCCTCCCGACTGAACAATGTTGAATCCAGCCACACTCCGAAGAACCTCAAGTACATCCTTTGTTCCGCTCTTCTTTATCTCCTCCTCAGTTATTACCTCTACTGAAGCGCCAAGCTGGCTAATGGGAGTAGGTATCTTTGTAGCTGTAACAACAACAGGCTCCAGAGCTTCGGTTTCTTTGTCCTCCTCAACCGCTAGCACCGAACTACTCAAAAGGAAAAAAGTTAAGAGAAAAAATGAAAACTGATTTTTCATCTAACGAAACCTCCTTTGCTTTTTAGCCCAATAATGGAATTCTCAAGCTTCTTCTGATAATGAGAAGTCAAAAAGATATTTAAACGGAGGTTAAGTAAATGTTCCTTGAAAAACGATTGATGCAGGTGGTAGGCTCCCCTTCTCCCTGCAAAGGTATCAGCAGAGAATAAGAAAGGAAGAACGGGAATGAGTTTTGTCATTGGAACCCCCAGCCTTCAGGTAAGAAGACAGGGAGTTGTTTTATGGTTGAGACCATTTACTTTCTCTCCCTCGAAGAAAAGTAAAAATTAAGTTCCAAGGCAGGTCTTCTGGCTTGTAGCCTCTGGCGTCTTTGCGCCTTCCCAGAATTTTTTATCAATTCCAGTGGCGTTACGCAAAGGGGTTTACGGACTACTCACAGCAGCGGGGCTGCGCCGGATTTTCACCGGACTTCCCTTTTGAGCCTTTTCAGGCACCTGTGAACTCTATTTGTGAAAGAACTTTAAACAGTGAAGATTAACATAACTCTAAAATATAAGCAAAGTCAAGGCGCGGAGGTCTGCCACTCCAGAAATGCTTACACAAGATTGGGTATGACTTCCTTTCCAAAAAGCTCTAAACACTTTGATATTGTTTTATTCGTTGCTTGGGGAAAAACCATTCGGCAAGCTATGTAATTAATTCCGAGCTCGTCTCTATACCTCTTTGCTTCTTTTATACAGTCCTCCGGATCGCCAATTATAAAACGTTCTTCCGGCAGGTGCTCAAATAGTGGATCGTCAAGGCCCGTTAGTTGTTTCCCCCGAACAAACATCTTAACCCCTAAACTAAAATAGTATTTATACATACTTATTATGTATTTATCCGCTTCTTCTTTCGACTTTTTCTTGTCTTCCCCAACATAGGTTTCCCTAAGAAGAATGTGTTCTACCTTATCTGGGTTTTTCCCAGCTTTTTGTGCAGCGTCGTTGTAGAACCCTATTGTGTCTCTTACCATCTGCATTGTTCTCCCGGGACCGATGAGAAGAGGGTATCCAAGTCTTCCAGCCCGCCTTATTGCAGGTTCCTCAAATGCACCAATGTAGATCGGAATATGGGGTTTTTGAACGGGCTTTGGCGTAACGTTCAAGTTATCAAACTTATAACGCTTTCCTTCATAAGAGAATTGGTCCTGGGTCCAAGATTTAATAATTACATCAATACCCTCCTCCATTCGAGAAGGACGCTGTTTCATGGAAATTCCAAAACCATCGAATTCGTCCTTGCGGTAACCCAGAACAACGCCTAGATCAAATCTTCCATTGGAGATGTTATCCACAACTGCGGCGTCTTCCGCTACTCTTACAGGGTTATGCAGCGGGAGAATAATACCGGCAGAGCCAATTCTAATACGTTTGGTAACAGCGGCCATGGCAGAAGCTATAATAGATGGAGAAGGACAATATCCGTCTTCTAGAAAGTGATGTTCGGAAATCCATGCCGAATCGAAATTCACTTCCTCCGCGAGCTTTACCTGTTCAAGCGTTTGTTTATAAAGCTCTGCATGAGAGCTTGGATTCTCTGGATGCGTTTGCATACTGAAAAGCCCGATACCAAATTTCATCTTTTACCTCCTTTCAATAAAGGTTTTCCATTATAACATCTTCTTTATTTTGGAATCTATAATTTAAAAACTTCAGGCAATTCAAATCTTAACTTATAATGGATTTGAGGCAAGTAGAAGCGTATTATCTACGCCTCTACTTGCCTTGCCACTAGAGGGGAGAAGTTATGGCACATAAATATAAACAACCAATTTGTTTCGAAAGGGGGTTTAGCTACTTTCACTACGGTTTTAGACAGACTGTTGGGTTACCCTTTCTTTGATTCCCCGACAGTAACCAAGTCTTTTATTTTTTCAAATTTCTTTTCACCTATCCCTTTTACATTTATTAACTCTTCGGTTGTTTTAAAACCACCGTTCTTCTCTCTATGTTCTACTATATTTTTTGCTACGGAATCTCCCACACCAGGCAATGTAACGAGTTCCTCAACTGTAGCTGTATTTATATTTACCTTCGTGGCTTCTTGGGTAAGCGCGTAACCTGAAAAAAGGAAAACCAGCAAAGTGACAGTGGTGAAAAACAGTTTAAAGTTTCTCATTTTACTACCTCCTTAAAAAGTTTTATTTGAACTAATTATTTGCACCCATAGAAAATTAGCTCAATAGCACTTTAGGGGGATTTCGGAATTAGGAATTCTCTACTGCCTAGTTTTTATAGGGATTTTTAGTCAGTTGTTAAAACGAAATAAAATCAACTAAAACAAGTAAGAAAGCATCGGATTCTGAATAGGATATTTTGAAAAAACTTAGATTCTTAGACATAGTTTCTCTTCCAATTGTTTTTGTACCATTCAATTGTGTCTTCAAGCCTGTCGTTTCCCCAGAATAACTCGTTTCCGACCATGAAACTCGGAGCACCAAAGATGCCTAGTTTCTGTGCTTCCTCCGTTTGGCACTTCAGACGCTCTTTATTTTTAGGAGGCTGTGATTCTTGAATTACGGACTGTCCGTTCTGACCAAGTGATCTGAAAATCTCCTCAATAACTGTCGGATCGGAAATGTCCCTATCCTCAACAAAGTTGGCTCTAAAAACAGCGCGGACAAAATCCGGACACCGCACCTCTGAAGATGCAAGACAGGCCACACGAGCAGCAAGCAGTCCGTTCCGTGGAAACACCGTCGGTTTTTTGGAAGGAAGGACATATTTTTGACATAGGCGCTCAAGGTCGCGCCACATGTAGAGTCCTTTTGCCCGGTAAATGTTGAATGGAGAAGTATTCCGCCCCTGGTTCTTGAATACTGGGCCTAGCAGAAAGACCTTCCATTCAACCGGTATCCCTTTAGACATCGTTAAATGCTCAACCCGTGATACTGATAGATAAGAATAGGTGCTGGCAAACTCAAACCAGAATTTTATCGTTTGCATAGTAATTTTTATCGCATAGGATTCAAAGTTGAATACACTAATCCTAATGAGAACGCGCACTCATTAAGATGTATGATTAAGATAATATTAGCAAGTTATGGTTAGTTTTTTATTATTATGCTTTTCCAGTATTTCTGAAATGAATATTAATGAGATACTAACCAGCTTATAGACTCCTCCCTTAAAATAAAGCAAACCCGACACCGAAGATTTCCAGTGCCGGGTTGCCCACAAAGGGAAGGTAAAAGGGAAAGGTAAGGAGATAAGATTTGCTTCTATTAGCAATCAAAAATAAACTTGAAGCTGAGTCCTAAATATATTTGAATCAGTTTCTTCACCATCTACATCTTCCTCTCTGATGAAAGAGTAGGCAAACTGCAGCTTCCACTTCTGATTTTTATAGAAGTAGAAATTAAGCCCAGGCGTAATTTCCCACTTGTTGTCTCTACCATCTACATCGTCGTCATAAGCTATATACGCAAATCTTCCAGCAACCTCTATAAATTGGGGAACGACGAAGAGGCCGCTTTGTACTCTGAATCCTTGGTCAGTTACATTTGAAACTCCTGATTCCTCAAGCGATATTCGTCTAAAGATATAATCTGCATCCAGGCTGAAGATCGAGTATCTGAAATTAACGTCGGATGTAAAAGAAAAAACATCCGCATCCACAGTGCCAATCTCAGCGAATCTATCGTCTAGATCACCGTCTGGAGTTTTTCTCTCTATGTTTAGCCCTGGAATCCCCGCAGCCGCGGCGGAAATAGCTATAAGGGCCTTATCATTTGGACCGAAGTTTGGCTCAAAGTTATAATCTCCGCCCGTGGGGAATTGACCCTGCTTATATTTCAAGTCACCGCAGCACGGAGTAAATTGTACTCTGCCAGTATAAAGAAGATTGGAATCTGCACTAATTCCATTTCTTCCATCACCATTAAATACCCCTGCACCGTAAACAATGTAGTTCCCAAGAGCTCCGTATAACCCAGCACCTCTATCCCGTCCAAAGCCAAACTCGCTGTCCAGAATAGACCTCTCTATAAGCTGATGCGCAGTTCCAGAGTATAACTGTTCTCTTGTGAATGGAGGCTTATACTGACCTGCTCTCGGAGCAAACTTCGTATCATAGGCAACATCAAAGAACGCGTCTCTCAAGATTATGTCGTCTGTAGCCTCCAACTGCGCATAGTACAGTAGCCATGGTCTAAAGGCGTTTCCACTCCAAATTAGCCTCAGCCTCCTTATGTTAAAATTCGTAGCGGTATCCTTATCGTCAGTATCGTTCATTGAGAATTGGACCTGACCGTATAGGTTGAATTTCATCGAAAAGTTTCCATCTTTTGTCTTGAAGAAAAGTCCGTCTTTGATGCCCGCGTCAACTTTCTTCCACCAGGCATCCTTGTCCTCTTCTTCTTTCTCGGCAGCTAGCTCTTCAAGCGTTTTTTGATCTGCTTGTTTTTGAGCCTCAATGTCCTCTATCTTTTTCCGAAGCTCTTCGATTTGCTGTTGATTCTGATTCCGGATTTGTTCTATTTGCCTCTTAAGCTCATCAATTTGCGTGCTCCGAGATTGCGCATGCGAGTTCACTACACATAGCTGGATAACAAATACCGCTACAACAAGAGTTAATCCGCCTCTCCAAAAACTAATCATATTACTGGCCCTCCTTTAACTGGATTTTTGTTTTTACTACCGTTACTAAGCTTCCTCTTGTCATCCCCCTACCAACCAGATGAAATAGAGCTTATTGACGAAAATCATTTAAATTTGATTTGTTACTCCAGGCTCACCGCCGGGAATAAAATCCCTCCGAACAAAAGGAACGCGAGCAATAAAGTCCAGACTAAATTCAAGGTCTGAGCGCCGATGAATGCAAAAGCGGGCCTCCCTTCTTCCATACTTATTAGGTCCCTGAAACGGGTTCCCAATCCAATTGAAACAAAGGCAAGGGCAAACCAGGTGGTTCGCAAGCCGTTAAGCAATGTTTTGTTCTCTTTAACTAGGTCAGGGCTGAGAGCGACCACCAGATAGCCAGCAGAAAAGCTGCCACTCCAATCAAAACGTTTTGAGACAACTTGACTATAGTTCCAATCTTTAGCGCTGTCTCACTGATTAGACCAGACGCTGCAACCACAGAACCAGTAGTGTCTAAAGTCCCTCCAATCCAAGCTCCACCAACTGCGTCTGGGATGCCAAACGCCTTGACAATCCAGGGCAGAAGAATGATCATGGGAGCTGCTACGATTAAAACAAGAGAAGTTGCATAAGAGAGTTTTTTTCGGTCACCTTGGATTGCACCGCAGGCTGCTATCGCGGCGGAGACACCGCAGATTGAGACTGCGGTAGAAAGTATCACCGAAGTCTCATCATCAACCCGAAGCTTTTTTGATAACCAGAAAGCCACATACCAAACAACTGTGACCACCATCAGCGCTTGAACTATGCCCAAAGCTCCAGCTTTGATTATTTCCTGAAATAGTATCGAAGTTCCAAGGATTACCAGCCCAGTTTTGATGTAATATTCGGTTTTTACTGCTTCACTCAGCCATGCTGGTACACCAACGGTGTTGCTTATTAGAAGCCCGATCAAAAGAGCAAATATTACGTACTCAAGCCCCCAATAATTCATCGTGGAATTGCCAGCAATTACCTGTGAGAACCAGCTAAGCGCGTAGACGACGGGAAAGCCTACGATATACCTGAGGATGTTACCTCCGATCAGTGCAACACCGATGGTGGAGAGTATGAGGATGGAAATCCCGATCTGGATTGAGTTCCAGATATTCTCAGCAGTAAACACAACACCAAGCAACTCACTACCTTTAGCCCATTTTAAAACGGGCAACTCTGGTCTTAACCCAACTAACACCAAGGCAATTATCAGAAAACCTAGCCAAACTGCTAACCAGTCTTCGTTTCTCCACCAGGCTAGATCGTTTCTTGTTGATTCTGTTGTTACTGTTGTTTCTGTGTTAGCCATAACTTACCTCCTTTTTTACTAACTTCTTTTTCTCAATTTGGATTTTTACAGTTTCTTACTTTTCCGGTGCCTTATAACTCTCACATTGAATAAGCCCGAAACCGTTGAATTATGACCTTGTGTTCAATTACTGGTATTGGTGTGTTGTTAATTACCACAACATACCAGCAAAAAACCATAAGACCTGCGATAAGAAAACCTGCTATTATCCAGACCAACTTATTCATAGCTCTTTTCACTCCTCTCAATAGCCCCGATAGGTTATAATTCAAAACATCCGCTTCAATTTTTCCAACTTTCATTTTTTCAATATCTCCTCTAAAAAGTCGAACAAGCAGTTATTGGGAGTTCCCACAAATTTCATTTCAGAGATTAGTCAGGGAACTCCCAGGAGGTACGGTCAGTAGAGCTCTAAAACCAATTCACAACATCCTCCAAATTCTGATATTCTTTGTCGCTATCAAACGGAGAAAATCCCAGGTCCAGTGATAAGCCACGCCAAAGAGGCTCCAGTTGTTCTCTGTAATCTCTAACATCTCGAAAATAGATGGCAGGATCGTTTTGCCATTTATTAAATTTGTAAAAAACGAGATCGAGTTTTTTCTTTACTATTGGTGATTTAAAATCCCAGTTGAAATACACGACGAGTGGAAAGAAGAGTTTAAAGAAAAACAACTGCTGTACTACGTTCTGCTTTTCTACACCGATTGGGTAAAACCAACCAGTTCTAACCCAGCTATATCCGCTGCCAAAGCTTTGAGCCTGTATGCCTTTAAGCCCAAGTTTCTCTGCTGCTACTGATCCAAGGGCATTGAAAACATAACCAGCTTCTTGCGTAATATAGCCATGCTTTGGAAGTTTATTCTCCATCTCTATAAGGTTTTTAATTAGAAGTGAACCCTGGTTAATGTGCTCATAAGTTGGATATTTATCTCCTGTCTCTATCATCACGAGGGCAAGCCTATTATTCACATGACTTTTAGAATCGAATCCTCCAACGTCGCCGGATCTTTCGAGGGAAACCCTGATATTTCTCCATTCTCTTCTTGCTATTTGAAGTGCTCTTTTTATTTCCATAGTTGTTTCCTCCAAAAAGGTTATAGTTCTCTTGTAATCACAAGTTTTTACTACCTTTGTGCAAAAAAATGTGGGTTGTTATGTTTGAACTACCAATTTAGGGGGCTACAGTAGTACGTACTTCTAGATTGGTAATATCTTAGAAGAAGGCTATGACTTCGTAATTTTATTTCTATTTCGCTAGATAAAAGCATCACGCCAATCCCCATCGCTCTCTGACCTTGTTCTCAATCTTCGCAAAAATCAATCTGTCTACGACTACTCCTATCACGATTATTACAATCATCACTGCTATTACCTGATTCATATCGTTTAGCTCCCGTCCCATCATAAGCAGATGTCCCAGACCCAGACCCACGTAAAGAAGTTCCGCTGCCATAAGAGAACGCCATGCAAAAGACCACCCCTGCTTAAAACCACTTATAATAGATGGGAGCGCCGCTGGTATTATGACTTTTGTATAAAGCTGAAGCCCTCTTGCTCCCATAGTTCTCGCCGCTCTTATGTAAATGGGAGGAACGTTTTTCACTCCGGTATCCGCGCCGATTATGATTGAAAATAGTGATCCCAGAATAACAATCGCCTGCATTGCAGTCTCACTTAGTCCGAACCAGAGTAGAGCAAGCGGAAGCCAGCATATGCTGGGAAGCGCCTGAAATCCTAAAACTAATGTGCCAAGCGTTTCATTGAGGGTCTTTATTCTTCCTATGAGAAGACCTATTAATAATCCTAGCACTATTGAGATGCCGTATCCAATAAGAATCCTCTTCATGCTGATTAAAATGCCGATTATGAACGTTTTGTCCTCAAATCCAGTAACCAGTGTTTTAAGAACGCCAAGCGGGGATGGGAAAATGTACTCCGGCCAAACCTTTAGAAAGGCAAGGCACTGCCACACTCCTATGAGAATAATGTAAAAGAGAACTAATTTGATCAGTCGCTTACTCATCTTTGAGCTACCCCCCTCACTTCATCTTCGTACTCTGATCCTTCTATTTCTTCTCTCAGGTCATTTGTAATCCACTTTGTGTTCAAAAATACCTCCGGGTTATCTATTTTCCTTGGCCTTTCTATATCAATCTCGTATTCGGACTTTATCCTTCCCGGATTCTTTCCAAAAACTATAACTCTATCGCCGAGAAGCGCCGCTTCCTGAACGTTATGCGTAACGAATACGATTGTTTTATGCGATTCGCTCCAGATGTTCTGTAACTCCTCTTGGAGTGTCTCTCTTGTGTAGACATCTAGCGCAGCAAAGGGTTCGTCCATGAGGAGAACAGAAGGTTCCATAGCCAAAGCCCTCGCTATTGCTACGCGCTGTTTCATACCCCCGGACAGTTGGTGAATAAAAGAGTTATGAAATTTCTCATCGAGCCCTACGAGTTTCAAGTAATCAAGGGCAAGGGCTTTTCGTATCTTGCCATCAACCTTCAGAATTTTCAGGCCGAATTCAACGTTTTGCATCACCGTAAGCCAGGGAAAAAGCGCGCCTTCCTGAAACACAACTACCCGGTCTGAACCGGGACCGGTTACACGATTCCCGTTTGACCAAATTTCACCCTTGGTGGGCTTGTCAAGTCCTGCAATTAAATTGAGAAGCGTAGTCTTGCCGCATCCAGAAGGGCCCAAAAGACAAACAAACTCTCCCTGGTGAATAGTGAGATTAACTTCGTTGAGAGCGGTAAAGTTTCCATCACTGGTCTTAAACGCCTTAGACACATTTACCACTTGAAGCCTTGGCTGAGCCTTTTCAATCTTTTGAATAAAAATCTGCCAGAGTCCGTTTTGTTCGATAATCCCGAATGGATAACCCCTGCGGGCAGAGAATCTGGGTACATTTTCTTTAGCCGTAGGCTCATGGTCGCATATTGCCTGAAGAATCTCTTTATCGTTAAGGCTGCTTATAGTGTCTCTAATGACATTAAGCGGGTGAGGGCAAACCGCGCCTCGAAGGTCAATTAGTTTATGGGGCTTTATTTCAGCTAGTTTTTTTAGCTCTTCACCCTGGAATTGGAATTGTTCGTATTCTCTCTTAATCATTTCTTTTCCTCTTTCTTTGTAATTTCGAGTTTTACGGGTTTAAGTCCTTTATCAGCTAAAATTTCGTTCAGAAAAGTTAGGTCATAAATGTTTGATAAGTCAGGTTGTTCACTTCCCAGGAATCCCTGCTCGAATGCCCATCTTGCCGACTTAAAAAGGGAGCTTGCAATAGGGTCGTAGGTAACTTCTACCCTTTTCAGCGACTCATTGAGAACATTTTGAGGCAGGGCCTTGCCTGTTTCTTTTTTTATCTCTTCGTTAAGAACTTTTTTTGCCTCTTCAGGATTTTTGTTTATCCACTCTGTAAGTTCAACATGGGCGGCTATCCATTTTTTAACCAAATCCGGGTGTTCTTTTAAAAACTTATTACTCACAATAAGATGAGTAGTAACAAACTGTCCATTTGGCCAGAGCTTCCTTTCGTCCAGGAAAAGTTTTCCTCCGCCTTCGAGTATGAGCCTTGAAACCCAGGGCTCAACCGTCCACGCTCCGTCAATGTCTTTTTTCAGGAATAAGGTCAATTGATCAGGATTTGCAAGGGGGATCACCTGCACCGTGCCGCCTTTTTCTTTTAACTTATAGCCATTGTCATTAAGCCAACCACGAAGTGCCACGTCTTGAGTGTTACCCAACTGTGGAGAGGCTATTTTTTTGCCGTCAAAATCTTTTACAGCGTTGATTCCTGAATCCCCTCTGACGACAAGACCGGCTCCCCCGCTTACTCCCCCGGCTACAATACGAAGGGCTTCCCCTTTAGATTTTACATAACCGTTGATTGCCGGACTTGGACCAATGTACGTAAGATCAAGCTGTCCGGCAAATAACGCCTCGATTGCAGATGGACCGGCATTAAAGATTTTCCAGTCTACTTCTGTATTCTCTCCCAGAGCTTTCTGAAACCATCCGTTTGCCTGTCCGATTACGCCCTGAGCGTGGGTTATGTTGGGAAAATGACCTGCACGGATAGTTACTTCCTCTCCCCTCACAACTAACGCTAAGCCCAAGATTAGCAACCCTAAAACCAAATCAGTCAATACAGTCCAAGATAGGTACCTCATCATTTTTCTCCTTGCATTTGTATATTTTTGTTACATTGGAATTTCTATAACCAGCAAAAACAATGCCAAATTAAAGATCCCCTATATTTTTCGAGGAATTTATGGGAAAGGGGGGAATTGGGTGATGCTTAATTAATCAACCTATTGTTCACAGTTAAAGCATTTTGTATACTTTTACAACACTTTTTTGTGATTTTGAGCTTGAAACTGCTATCATCGGCGTCTGCGTTAATCTATTTTGAGTTAATATTTAATTTCGAACTCAAGGCCTAGAAGGCCCGATAATTTCATCAAATTTAAAGAGCTTGACTTTACACCGTGAAATATGATAAATTAACCGTTATATTTACAATTAAAATCCAGTACATATAACGGTTATAATTATGGAAGAATTCAAAGAGCTTATGCTAGGCGTATGGAGTGAAGCCTGCCGTCATATCGAGATAGCTCAGTCCGCCGCCAATATCGCAGAGATGCTGGTGGGCCGAATGCCTATTGACCGGCTTATCGTTTGTCGGATTGACAAAGACCAGTCCCTCATTGAGACAGTAGCTTTTGGCCCTGCACGAATCGGCGAAAGGCACGCAAACCATCAGTCACCGTGGTCTATAAGCGACATCAAACGTCTAATTCATTGGTGTCTTCAGGGAGAGGTAAAACTCCGAAAAGACGAAGACAGGACAAACCACATTCCCTTTACCGCCATACCACCCTCCCTTCAGGGCGATGTCCTGGTCGGACCGCTCGTCAGCGAACACGAGACATTCGGGCTCCTGCTCCTGGTGGCGAAGTCTCCTCATCGCTTCACCGCCGAGGACGAAAGAATTTGTCAGGCGCTTCTTGAGCCATTTGCCGTTGCGCTTGAGAACGACCACCGTCTTCGAGAACTCAATGCGCTTCGAGAAGTAGCAGAGGCGGACAAACGTTCCCTGCTTGCCCGTCTCGGTCGGGAAGACCTGTCAGAAACAATAATTGGAGCCGACGGAGGATTGAGCTCGGTAATGGAGCGCGTCGGACTGGTGGCGCGCTCAGATGTGCCGGTACTCATCCTGGGCGAAACCGGCTCAGGCAAGGAGGTTGTAGCCCGCGCAATTCATAACCGTTCCCGGCGTGCTGCGGGGCCGTTCATCCGGGTCAATTGCGGGGCGATTCCACCAGGGCTGATTGATTCCGAACTCTTTGGGCATGAGAAAGGCAGCTTCACGGGCGCTACGTCCACCCACCGGGGGTGGTTTGAACGCGCCGATGAAGGAACATTACTTCTCGATGAAATTGGGGAATTGCCACAAGCCGCTCAGATACGACTTCTTAGAGTCCTGCAGGATGGCTCATTCGAGCGCGTCGGCGGAGAGAAATCAATCAAAGTGGATGTCAGGATCGTGGCTGCCACTCACCGCGACCTGGCAGCGATGGTTCAGGACGGTAATTTCCGGGAGGACTTGTGGTATCGGATTGCCGTGTTTCCAATCGTCCTGCCGCCACTGCGCGAACGCCGCGAGGACATCCCCGTCCTGGCAGAACATTTTGCCCGCCGCGCCGCAATGCGTTTTGGTCTAAAGCTTCAAATGCCCTCGCCAGATGACCTCTCCCTCCTCGTCTCGTATAATTGGCCGGGGAATGTGCGGGAGTTTAGTTCCGTGATAGATCGTGCTGTGATACTAGGTGATGGTGAGGGACTCGAAGTTGCCAAGGCACTGGGCGTACCAACAGATGTGTCCGTACCAACTAAGACAAACAACTCATTACAAGGATCAACAGAACTTAAGGCTACCGCAACTGTTCTTCCGCTTGATGCCGTGACGAAGCGGCATATCGAGACGGTTCTTGCAGCCACACACGGCCGCATAGAAGGACTGCATGGAGCAGCAGCACTCCTTAAAATTAACCCTCACACCCTCCGGGCGCGGATGAGAAAACTGGGTATAGACTGGGCAGGTTTTCGATTGCGAAGATAAAATTGCCACAGAGAACTCAGAGTTCATGGAGAAAAGAAGTTGACTACAGATTGCACAAATTAACACAGATATTATGAAGAGATTTATTCGTGTTAATTGTTCGACTAAACTCATGACTAAGTCTGTCTCAATTTTTGTTAATACCTCTGTGTTCTCTGTGATCTCCGTGGCTAAAAAAACGCTTAACAGTTGGTGCATATAGTGTAATCCTAAAAATTGACAACCTAACACTACTGAGGTTAGATTTTCTCACTTTGTCCCGAACCTCGAGCCTCATTCTTTCGAGCGCTGTTCTGGGAGAGAGCGAGAGACTAACTATGCCGCACAAAATGGAAACAAATAGAGAAAGGCTCAAAGTAATTCTCAAAGAAAATTCGATTCTTCTTGGAAAATTTAAACTCTCCTCGGGAAAGGAAAGCGATTATTACATAGATGCAAGACTCACCACCCTCCATGCTGAAGGCGTCTATCTTGTCGGCAAAATCTTTCTTGACGAAATCCTAAAGGATTCCGATATTCAAGCAGTCGGTGGTCCGACTATGGGAGCCGACCCGATTGTCGGTTCTATTATTGCTCTAAGTTATCAAAGTGTAGGGGCAGCTTTGAAACCCGTCCCTACTTTGGGAGAAGTGAAAGGCCGTTCCCTTCGTGGGTTTCTTGTAAGGAAGGAGGAGAAACAGCACGGAACGGGAAAGTTAATTGAGGGAAATTTGAGAGCCGGAGATAAAGTGGCAGTCGTTGAAGACGTTGCAACCACAGGCAGGTCAATTCTTAAAGCGATTGATGCTGTGGAAAACGAAGGAGCCTGGGTAAAAAAAGTTTTGGTTATAGTAGATAGGGAAGAGGGAGCAAGAGAAAAATTTGAAGATATGGGATACGAGTTTTTCTCGATATTTAGGATTAAAGAGCTACTTTAAGATAATTTATTCTTTATTATTAATTTTCTTTGAAAATTTAGCCCGGTAATAGTTCGGTGGCAACTGTAGGGGCTGGGTTACCCCGCCCCTACTACAACTAACACATCCAAATGAGTTCTCAATTAACAGTTTAATATTTGAAAGACGCTCAATATAAATGTTTTTTAAAAATATAATCGGCCATGAATTTCAAAAGAAAGCATTAATCCGCACAGTTCGTGAGAGCCGGATTTCCCATGCCTATCTGTTTTTTGGTCCTGATGGTATTGGAAAAAGGCTTATTTCAGTAGAGTTTGCAAAAATTCTAAATTGTCTTCGTGGCGAGTCTATCACCGAAGAGGTTTCAAAGGGGGAGCGCTGTGATTGTCATTCTTGCAAAAAGATAGAAAAGGGTATACACCCCGACGTGTTTTTTGTGGAATATAAAGGCATAAAGAATATTAGGGTTGATCAGATACGTGAAGAGGTGGAAGAAAGACTTTTTTTGACGCCGTTTGAAGGAAGGTTTAAAGTAGCGATTGTAGATGAAGCCGAAAGAATGAATCCAAATGCACAGAACGCATTCCTTAAAACCCTGGAAGAGCCTCCACCAGATTCGGTTATAATTCTGATTAGTTCCCGTCCTGAGGCCCTTCTCCCGACAATCCGATCGAGATGCCAGTTGCTCGAATTCAGAGGTCTCTCTGAAGAGATTATGCTCAAGGAGTTTAGGAAAAGAACAGACCTATCTCCCGATGAAGCCTGGGTTGCTGTAAAGCTTTCTGGCGGCAGTCTCGGAAAGGCACTCGGCTTGGATAAAAACGTTCTTTCGGAAAGAAAAGAAATAATCTTGAAACTCTCAGAGATAAACCCTAAATACGCTTCTCAGGTGCTTGGCTTTGTAGAGTCAATGCCAACGGGTTCCTCTTCTGAGGATTTAGAAAAACTTATGTTTGTGTTTGAAATTATCTCAGCATGGCTTCGCGATCTGGTTCTTATTAAAATCGGGTTTGATGAAGACCATTTGTCAAACAGGGATTTGGTTTCTCCAATTCGGAAACTTGCAGAGAAGTGGAGTGTAGATAATATATTGGATAAAATGAAATTTCTTGAGAATGCGTGGTACGCTGTATTTCGTATGAATGCAAACAAGCAGATCGTTCTTGAGAATCTGGTTCTGAAGATTGCTGAGTAAATTACAAATGCTTGATTCGGGTGTTAGGCCACTGAGAATTCTTGTAGGGGCGGGTCTTGCGCCCGCCCTCTTCTTGGGCAACGCAAGGATTGCCCCTACATATATTAACTCTGTGGCTAAATAAATTTGAATTATGGACTGGAGATAAAACCTGATGAAAAAAAACTTCTATGTTACAACTCCGATTTACTATGTAAACGACGTGCCTCACATAGGTCACGCATACACGACTATCGCGGGAGACGTGATTGCGAGATTCAAAAAACTTAAAGGGGATCAGGTTTTCTTCCTCACAGGAACCGACGAACACGGGCAAAAGATTGAGAGAACGGCAAGGAATGCCGGCGAGGAACCGATTGAGCTTGCTGATCGAGTGGTTCTGAGATTCAAAAATCTCTGGGAAAAACTAAATATTACAAACAACGATTTTATAAGGACAACCGAGGAAAGACACAAAAAAGCTGTTGAAGAGATTTTCCAAAGAATCGAAGGGATAGGAGACATATATCTGGGAGAATATGAAGGATGGTACGATGTAAGAAACGAGGCTTTTATTACCGAAACTCAACTTGAGGAGTATATGAGCCTTCCTGAAAGCACCCGTCCTCCTATAGAAAAGGTGAAAGAAGAAAGCTACTTTTTCAGGCTTTCTAAGTACCAGGAGCCGCTTCTTGAGTTCTATGAAAAGAATCCCGATTTTATACAGCCTTCTTATAGAAGCAACGAGGTTACACGCTTTGTGGAAGGAGGACTAAAGGACCTTAGCATAAGTCGTACCTCTTTTTCCTGGGGAATTCCAGTTCCCGGCAATCCAAAACACGTGATCTATGTATGGTTTGATGCCCTCGCAAACTATCTCACAGCAGCGGGATTTCCCAACGATATGGAAAGGTTCAACGAAGTCTGGCCAGCGGATATTCACCTTGTGGGAAAAGACATACTCAGGTTTCATGCGGTTTACTGGCCTGCGTTTCTGATGTCCGCAGGACTTCCCCTCCCGCGAAAGGTATTTGCTCACGGGTGGTGGACGGTCGAGGGAGAAAAGATGTCCAAATCCCTGGGAAACGTTGTGGATCCTTACAAGGTTGCAGATGAGTTTGGAGTGGATGTATTCAGGTACTTTCTTCTCAGAGAGATTCCTTTCGGACAGGATGGGGATTACTCTAGAAATGCGATTATTGGACGGATAAACGGTGAGCTTGCTAACGGACTTGGAAACCTGGTAAGCCGAAGCCTCGGGATGATAGAAAAATACTGTGAGAGCAAAATTCCGGAACACGCTTCACTTGAGCCTTCTGACGAAAACATAAAGGAAAGAGCGATTCAAACAGTCCAACAAGTTGAAGGCGCTATTAATGAAATTGCTTTCCATAAGGCCCTTACAGCGATATGGGATTTTATAGCCATTGTAAACAAATACGTGGACGAATCCGCTCCCTGGTCCCTTGCAAAGACCGGAAAGAGGGAAAGACTGGTGACAGTGCTTTGGACTCTCGCTGAGTCACTAAGAGTAATTGCCATTTTAATATATCCCTTTATGCCTAAATCTGCTGAGGATATTTGGAAAAAGATCGGAATACCTCAGCCACTCGAATCCCACCACTATTCACATGCAAAGGGGTGGGGAGCAGTCAAATCGGGATGGCAAATAGATAAGGGTGAGAATTTATTCCCTAGGTACCAAGATAAATAAAGCAACTGCGCAAATCTTTGCACACTGCATGCAATTATTTGCGCTCCTATCTCTTTAATTCGAAAAATAAGCAATAAAATATCCAGTAATTTCAGCCAATTGGATTTTAATTTTTTCTGGTATAGATATTGCCATAAAATTAAGTACAAAAAAAATATGTGAGGTAGAAGATGTCAGTAATTAAAGACCAAGATGGATTCACTCTTTTAGAGATCCTGGTTGCCGTGTTTATAATGTCCCTTGGTTTTTTGGCGGCTGCTCAGATGCAATTCCTTTCACTAAGACAAAAACAGCTTGCCGAGCAAGGGACGATTGCCACAAACGTAATCCAATATATCAGCGATAATGATATGGCGGAAGTAAGGCGCCGTTATTTACTCAACGCTACTGCCTACATAGACGCTCAGGCTGGGAGAGCTCCAAATCTTAATTACTGTAATGGTTCAGCTAACTCTGTTTGTGGTGTTTGTCCCTGCGATCCGCTGGAAGCGATAACGCCAAATGGAGTTACAGAGACTTGCGCGGCAATTGATGTCAATAATTTTAATCCGGACAATTTGAATTTCAGGACTGCGGTCACGCAATGTAAGGCAGATGGTGCGGTAATTTCTGGGGCGGGTAGTACGCCCTTATATGCTGTAAAACAAGCCACGACTACCCAAGCAGTGCTAAATGGAGTTCAGACACTTACGGTCGCTGTCACCTATGCGGTAAAGACCCCCTCTCAATTTGATAAAACTGGCATAACAGGCATAACAAGTGTAAGTCTTAGTAATACACTCGTAACTCAGACATATGAAGTATCGGCGAACGAAGCAGATTTTTCTGATTTTATTCCCGGTCCCGGCTGGGATGCGGTTAATGTTCCACACATACCTTAAAAACATAGGGAGGATTTCTATGAACAATAAAGGCTTTACCATGATAGAACTTTTAGTCTCGGTTGCTATTTTTGCTCTTGTAATCGGCGGATTGACTTTAGCACTTATGCAGCAACAAAAACAGAATAATGTAACTCAAGAAGCTGTGGATTTGGACCAGACGGCGAGAGCTACACTTGATTATATCGCAACTGAAATTAGAAACGCAGTCTCTAGACAGGGAAAGTCATTTTCCCTGAATCTTGTAAACGGAGGAAGCACAGCAGCTTCCCCGTGTACAGTCAATACACCTGATGCCGGAACAGAAGACTCTCCTCCTGAATGCCTTACTATTTTTACCTGGGATATAACAAAGGGACAGTTTGTAGACCCAGTAACAAAGGAGAGTAATCTTCCCTCTATTGCAGGAATTATTGAGATTGTATCTCAGGGACCTCCTTTAGTTTTGAATCTACCTCAAAACTGGTTCGATGGGAATAATTTAATTGGAGAAACTCAACAAGTTGTTAATGCAAATTTAGGTTTTAGGTCGCGTATTAATCTTTGCAATCCAGCTGATCCTGCAATTTGTGGGACTAATCCTGACAAGTGTACTGAATGCGCTGCTATCCTTAGAGCCAGTATTAACGGAGCTACAAAGCAAGCGACAATCACGGACAGCGCTGGTTCTATTTTATCACAGAATTTTCAAGATAATTCCTATACAAGTCTCAATGATTTTGTAACAAACGCTTTTGTGCCGGGCATCTCTTCGCAAGTTTCCGAGATGACAATAGTTCAGTCAAAGGCATTTAGGGTTAATACAGCCAATAGACAGCTTGAGATCTCACAAAACGGGGGACCTTTCCAACCTATTGCGGGAGGAACCGATGCGCCGGGAATAGTTGATCTTCAATTAGTTTTTAATCTTCAAAACAGAAATGGCGGAATTACAAAAGTTGGGGTTCCATCTGAACCGGCTAATTGCAGATTTACGGATTTTGATGAACTCGAAGATTCTACAGATCCATTAAACGCAGCAGACCCATGTTATGCAAGTGAAAAGGACGTAAGAACCGTTGAGATTTATCTCATCGCAAGGTCGAAAGTGAGACCTCAATTAATTAAAGGTGGGACTCTTCCGGTTCAAGCAATCCCCGCTATTGGAGATGTCCTCGAAAGAAAAACTGATAATGCGTCTTTTGGAGCTAACTCCTCAGGGGTGGGGTTTATGTACAGAACTTATTCAACAGCGGTTTACGTAAGAAATATGGCAAGAGAGGAATTCGGATGATTTATTAGCCACGAATTAACACAGATGAACACGAATGAAAACAAACGGATGCATGATACAAGATGCACGATACAAGATGTATTAACGTATCATGAATCATGTATCGTGCATCTTTCATCGTTTATTTCAGGAGGAATTAAAATATGAAAAAGCTAAAAAAAGAGATAAAAAAACAAGATGGAATAGCACTACTTTTAGCCTTGATAATGCTTCTCGTGCTTACTACATTGGCGATAACAATCTCTTTTACTTCAAACATTGATTTTCAGACCATGTCTAGTTATAAACGAGGACAGGAGGCCTTTTTAGCTGCCGAAAGATGTGTTGAGGAAGGAAGGATGAGATTTGAAATAGTTGGCATCGAGACGCTTTACTTCCTTCTTCAAAGCGCCGTTCCTACTAATGAGCTAGTTGTGAAGTGGCCTAAAAACGACCCTCCAACCGGTGCTCGATGCAGAACAGGTTCCAGGTATTTCAACAGAGTTAGTGCAGATGATCCTCCTCCTTTCATAGAAATCCCACCTCCTACGAAAACGCTAGGAAGGCCAATTAAACATGTGAGTCTTCCTTCAGGAGGGGCGGGCGGTGCGGCATTAGTCCCTTCAAGCTTTTTGGTTACCGGCAAAGATGCCAATGATGAAGACCTGACCGATCAAAAAACCGATATAAATACCGGAACGGAGATTGCAGTGGGGTTTGAAACGTTCATACCTGGAGGTGCAAGCAATGTTTACTAAATTAAATATATTTGGGAGCAAAACCTATAAGTTTAAGATTGTTTTGACCTTGCTTGTCTTAGCTTTTGTAACTGGTGCCCATGGAGACCCGATTATACAAAACCAGGTGGAAGACCTTAAGATTATAAGCTCTCAATTTGTGGGCGGGCAACCGAACGTTCTCACGATACTAGACCTTTCGGGTTCGATGGGAAGGAACTTCGGCGGGACAGAGATTGGTAACTGGGACAACTCTGATGCCTTTTTTAGATGTGAGGACTTCGGTACTGGCAGCGCTAATGCCAGAATGCTTACTTCGCACTGCGCTGAGGAGGTGGCTGGTACTGCTGTCTGCGGCACTATACATTGTGGACAGGATGGAAGATGCGATGATCAAGTTGAGTTTGATGGCCTTGTATCCTGCGTACAAACAAACGCACCTAGCCTAAATATGTCTCCGATTTTTACTACGATTTGTGGAGGTTCAAATGCCTCCGATTGTAACACTTCAACCGAACGAATCAATGCGGCAGCGGCTATAGAGGCTGCTGGCGGTCTTTCCCAGTGCATGGGGGCGTCAAATTGTCAACTGAGTGGTGATAATAACCCGGCTTGTGACACCAGCAATGATTACAGCAGATTCAAGAGTTGCATGCAGACATTACAGAATATCGGCGCAAATAAAGAGGCGGCGTGCACGGGTGGAACAGCCAATTGCCGGGGAACCCCACGGTTTGGAGGCTCACGTCTGGATATAGCTCTCGATGTATTTTTTAGCTTTTTGGACGCTGATAATTCGCTTGCTAATAAAGTGTGTGATGACGAGAATGGTTTGTTTAGCGGTTCTTCAACTAATGATATCAGTTGTCAGGACTATATGGAAACTCCTTTTAGGGATGTTAGTGTAAAAGTTAGGGGAACAGGAACTGTCTTCAGACTTCCAATAGCCAATGCGTCAGATACCCCTCTCATAGATGAATTAACAGACCAGGATGCGGATCTTCTGGGGATAAGATTTCGTCCCATGGCATACTCAGGACCGAGGTGGGCTGGCTGCACAGCAGGTAATACCTTTCAAGTTCCTCAAGGTGGATTTGCAGGTGCAAGCAAAGCCGACCTTGAGAATGTATGGAAGTTTTACCGGGCACAGACTGCCAACGGCGGTACACCTTTAGCCTATGTTTTGGGTTTCGATGACAATAATGCCAGTAACAGCACCATTCCCAATGATGCCCTCGGCGCGTATAGAGTGGAACTGCAAACCGACCCTTCAATTTCCTGTAGACCTGAGTTTGTGATTGTAATTACCGATGGAGAAGATACGTGCTCAGGGCAATGTACAACGGGTAGCTCCTGTACCGGTAGTACAACCACCAACGCGAATAGAAGAAGCTCGGTACAAGCAATAAGCAATCTTAGGACATACTATGCAAGAAATCCGGTGTCAAACCAGGGTCAGCAGTTTAAGAAGGAAGTCCTTACATTTGTAATCGGGCTTGGAGTTAACGAACCTGAAGCGAGAAGAACACTTAATGCCATGGCTCTCGCGGGAGGAACCCATACTACCGGAATAATAAAACACACCGACCCTACCGGAGATGAAGTTGGGACTGTAGATTTAGATACTGTGCTTCCTAGTGATAGTCAATTTCAGGTTTTTAAAGACCTTGGAGTGACCAAAAACCTTGATACAAATCCTGCCTCTGCTCGTATGCAAGGGTGTCTGAGCCCTAATGAAAGTGGTGTCTGTAGTTTTCAAACAACAAATATTTTCGATAATAGTTTTTTTGATACCGGAGAGCCATTTACTTCTGCTGGAGCAACACTGAATGGCTTTGCCTTTTTTGCAAATAACGCTGAGGAGCTTGCCCTAGCTCTCGAAAACATACTCAATCAGATCAAAACATTTACAACCACAGGCGTTTCTCCTGCCGCACCACAGTCATCAACAAGTGTAGCTCTAAGAGACCGGATATTCCTTTCGATTCTCACTCCTATCACTGCAGAGCGTCTCTGGCAGGGGAGGCTAGGGCTTTATGGTTTCATAGATGACCTGGATAATCCGGGTGCCAAAATAGTTGTAGATGTTAACCAGCAAGACATATTTGATCCAGTAAACGGTACCCTTAACGAAAATGCCAAGAATTTCCACTGGGAGGCTGGTAAAAAGTTGGCTGAGAGAGACCTAGCCAGTGATCCCCGTAATTTACTCACAGTCAATCCAGCCACACAAGTTCAGGATTCTACTGGAGCAGAAATAAGATTTACGGCTGGCCAAACCACTTTTGACGATTCGCTTACGCCTGATTTCTTCGGTATAAGCGATGCAGATGTTGTTACTCCTATACCTGATTTCTGTACTGCAGACCCCCCTGATGGAATTGACAATTGCTCGACGGATTGTGCTGTTATAACCGACGCGACTTGCAGAAGTTGTGTAAAAGAGTGCATCAAGGATAAAATCGTAAACTTTATGAGTGGGAACACTGAGATTCTGCCTCAAGGTGATCCTCTCGGTTCTATGGGTACTAACTGCCCGGACCCCGGGGATCCATCGTCGGGTAGCTTTGCTACTTGTTCACTTCGCCTGGGTGATATATTCCACTCAACACCTCTTGTCGTGGGTTCTCCTTCGCCCCTATTTTTTGATATAGGGTTTCAGAACTTCGCTGTAAATTATAGGGACAGAACGGCAGTAGTGTATGTCGGCGCCAACGACGGATTTCTACATGCGGTTAACGCAGGAGGGAAATTAGTACTGGCTACCCCGAGCAATCCTGAAACAAATCCATTTACTAACCAGCCAGTTACGGTTCCGTTCTTTAATGAAGGAGACGGGAGAGAGCTTTTTGGATTTGCTCCACCCTCATTTCTCTTTGATTCCCTCTCGTTAGCTGGTCCTGAGACTCCTTCTGGATTAACTCCACCAGACTACAGATTCGGAGATTTTAAGTCATTTGTCACCAATGAGATTCAAGTTGAAAGGTCATTCTTTGATGGCTCTCCTTTGGTTGCAGATGTGTTTATCGACGGTAGAGATAACGGAATACCAGAAGATCAGGAAACTTGTGACGGACCAGTTGATACACCAGATGGAGATATAGACCTGTGCGGGAGGGAATGGAGTTCGATCCTTCTTTCCGGGTATAGAAACGGTGGCGGCGCTTATGTTGCTCTAGATGTCACCAATGCAAAATGCGATACCAGCACCAATGGACAGGACGAATGTAGCACTAGCAGAAAGCATTTAAATACCGGACCTGATTACCCAACACATCTATGGACGCTGTTCGATAAGAATTTTGGAAATGTATGGTCTGACCCTACGATCGGCAGGGTGAGGATGCAAACGGTAAAAGACGGAAATCAAATTCTAGTAGATAGATGGGTGATGTTTGTTGGAGGAGGCTTGCATCCAACTGACATTAATCCCACAGATGGAGTCAGTAATGATTTGGGTAATGCATTCTATGTAATTGACATTGCGACGGGCAAAATAATATTTAAGTATGCCAGAAACTCTACATCCGCACCAAATGCTACACTGACAGATTCCAGAATGAGATGCGATACGCCGGCCAAGGTAGGTGCGTTTGATTTAAATGCCGATGGATTTATAGACTTGGTATATGAAGGCGATACCTGTGGCAGGCTCTGGAGATTCGACGTTTCAATGCCGATTGTGGATGATGGCAACGATGTCACCGAAACCGGTACTGGAGGATCAGCAACAATTAGCGCTCCCGACTGGACAGGGGACATAGCATTTTGCGCAAACACCTCTACAGAGTGCAATAAGACCAATAACGTTCCAACTAGCAACGTACAGCCCATTTTCTTCGCCCCAACCACTGTATTAGACGATCTAGGTCTGAGACATGTAATATTTTTAACCGGTAATAGAAGAGACCCAAGTAATGTTGATCAGTTTGGAAAACTGTATAATTTTATTGACCAGTACATTCCTGCTTTTCTTGCCGGAGGAACTGCTGTGACAGTAGCAATGAAAACCGAGGGCAATTTTACTAGTGGACAATTTATAAACCTTGTTGCCCAATCTGGAGTAAGTGATCAGTTCACGACTTCCGGTGGCACCACAGTAAACAACCAGGGTGAATTTATTGTTATATTCCCTGATAATGTGGGGACAGTAAATGGCAATGGTGAAAAGGGATTTGGTTCACCGGCAGTGATAAACAGAGTGCTAGTTTTTACAACATTCGCCCCGGCTAGCGGACAGCAATCGTCAGATCCATGCACGGAAAGCACCGGGGTAGGAAGGATATTTGCATTGGATTATCTCTCCGGAGAACCGGCCATGGCTCGAATACCGGGCGCCGAAAATATTGTTCAAGGTAGTTCTGCTCAGAAACAAACCGCTGCAGGACTGACCGTTGCGCAGGGAATGCCTACACCGGCGCAGCTTACCTTTGGAGCGCGTGGTTCCGTGGTATTAACTGTCGCTTTCAGCGGTAGCTCAACTGTAGGTGGAGCACAGTTCCTAGTAATGGAACTTCCGCCATTCCCGGCAAGAACACAGACCCTTTTCTGGGAAGAGATTCTGTAAAGGGAGAAAAATAAATGGATATTATCATAAAAGAAGATGGGTACAACTTAATTGAGATTCTTGTTGTAGTTGGGATCATGATGGCGATAATCGTGATAGCAGGCTCGATGTCGAGTAAATTTGCCGCCCGGCGCTCCGTGGACAACATGACAAGAAATATCTCATCTACACTTCAGCTTGCTAAACTCAATTCCTTGAGGCAAGGAGTGGAGTACAGGGCGGTTTTGGCAAGCTGCGGACAGTTGGATAACACTGACCCCGATTGTCCTGTTTGTGACACTTATAATGACTATAATCTAGGAGATGATACTATAACTATTACTATTGAAAGAGGAGACAGTAACAGAGGTTCAGCAAACTGGTGCGTCGCATCTTCACAGACAAGGAGGGTTCAACAGGGAATGACGTTAGACCTGGCAGATATTCCGGAAACTGATCCACTTCGTCTTAACTTTAATCCAAATGGTTCTCTCGTTGACGAGACTGGGGCGATTTTGGCGCAACAAATTGATATTGGTGTGGAGCCAACCACTGATGCTAAGATAAAAAGGTGCGGAGGAATTACCGTGACTCCGATTGGCAGGATAGCTATTGTGGAAGGGAATTGGGATGGCACAAATTGCAAACCTATTGGAGATAACTAACCGACTCCATCATCTTCACCTTGATGTTTAAGAATTTTCAAGCTGTTTTCTGAGTCCGTTGATCAATATTACTAAGGAGGGAAAGTTATGAAAAATGTTTTGGGTATATTGTTCGCGGTTTTGTTTCTTATTTTATTTGCAGGTTTTGCCTCAGCGAATTTGAACCTAAATGGGGATGTCAGTTCAGTAGACACTAACGGAAAGGCAGACCTCTACTGTGGACTGGCGTTGCCGCCTGAAGGAGAACAAAGTGGGCAAGATCAAGATACAGAACAGGGACAAAAAGATAGTCCAAGTCCAACTCCTAGTCCTGAATCAAAATCTAATTCTCAATCTGATGAGGAACCAAGTCAAAACTGAATCTTATGAATGCGTGTCTTGCTGAATAATTTGTAATAATCAGATTTATTCTGTCGGACAATGTAAGTACTATTTTCATCCTCTGTCAAAATTCTCAAGGTTGTCACTCCGAGCACATTCGTAGAGCCTGCATTGAGAGAATCGAAGTGCTCAGTGTTAACTCCACGAAGCAATCTGACAAAAGGTGTCATTTCTCGAAGGGTAAGATTTCTCCCCCATGAGATATGACCCCGTGGGATAGTAAACATCCCATGGGGTGAAATTATCTCACGGGGTCGAAATGACAGGAGGAATAGCCGAAATGACTCATTTGCCATTCCGAGCGTACATACCACTGTCATTCCGAACGAACGTGAGGAATCTTGTTGGTTTCAGGATCACAGGAGGAACGGTCGAATGACAGTTACTTGATAGTTGTTTGGTCAAATTTAGATTTTTACAAATAATTAAATCTGGTGGCAGTTTTGCTAACGGGACTTGCCTCAAGATTATAAGTACGTCCACTGTTTCGCAGCAATCTTAAACTCACTGTTTTAAGCTCTTCCTGTAACACTTGATAAGAGTCGAGGTGACCCGCTGCGTTGCCCCTACAACTCACATCATCGAATTATTTTCTTCTACTAAGTCTTTTGTTAAATTACCACCATAACTAACCTGAGTTTGGTATAAGTTTTCATGAGCAAGAAAACCAAATGTAGCGGAGGTCTTTAGACCTCTTTTGGAAACCTAAAGGTTTCCGCTACATTCACCGAACTCGTATCAACTAAAGTCGCAAAAATTCCTAAGTCTAAAATACTCCCAAAGTGCTATATCAAGTTTTGCTCGGGAACTTTATAAATAGATAGTCAGAGTTTTTGTTCGCTGAGAAATGCGAATCCTAATATTAGAGTTTTAGCAATAACTATGGAGCAAAGGTGGATATATGAATTTTATCGAAAAAAGAGAAGGGATAACCCTAATTGAAGTTTTAATCGTGTCGGTAATTATGGGGGTTATCATTACTATAACTGGAACAATATCGGGGAAATTTGCAGAACGGCGCTCGGTTGACAGAGTGACAACAGCTATTTCTTCGACGCTTTATATCACGAAACTAAAGGCACTAAGGCATGGTTTGGAATATCAAGCAGTTTTCACATTTGTTCCTGAAAATAAAACCCTAACTATAGAGACAGAAAGAGGAAACAGCAACAGAGGATCAGATATCTATGAAAAAGAGACCTCACAAACGATAAGAGTTACGGAAGGAATAACCATAACTCCAGCCACCAGAAAATATAATTTTAATCCCAATGGTACACTCGGCGGCGCAAGTGGGACTGTGAGGATAGAACCAACCAGCGAAAACTAAAAAGTTAAAAGGTGCGGAAGAATTGTCGTTAGTCCTTTTGGAAGAATCAGAGTTGTTCAGGGGAACTGGAATGGCACGAGTTGTAATCCTATTAAATAACGTGAGTTCGATATAGTTCACAAATGCCAATAAAACCAATCGTACCTTATTAATGTTACTTGTCTGCTAGGTATAGACGAGGTGGTTCTCAATATACTCTCCTCCGTTGATCGGTATCTCAGTACTTCAAGACTCGTTGCCTACGCACTGCTTAAACTATCCACTCCACTATCGGTGAAATAAATCAATAGAGTTGATCTTTAATGTCGAACTCACTTTAAATAGAAAAAAGACTTAATTATCAAGCCGGCTGTTCGCGTGTGAGGCAGTGAAGCGTTCCGAGTCCCCAGACTAAATCCACAGCGTGAATCCCGATCACAGGACGATCAGCAAAGACCTCGGCAAGAATTCCAAGAGCGATTCGGTCTTTAGGATCATTGAAAGTCGGAACGAGAACTCCGGTATTCGAGATATAGAAATTTGCGTAACTTGCTGGGAGTCGCTGACCATCAAGGTAAAGTGGCGCGGGCATGGGAAGTGATATAATTTCAATCTTAGACCCATTCTCAAGCCTCATCCCTTCGAGGCGTTCACGGTTTTCTTGAAGCGGGCAATAGTTAATATCCCCTGGGTTTTCTTCCTGACAGAGCACAACAGTGTGCGGCCCGACGAAACGGCAGATGTCGTCAACATGTCCGTGGGTGTCATCCCCGACAATCCCTCTCCCCAGCCAGAGCACATTGGTCACACCAAAATAGTTGCGAAAGACTTCTTCGATCTCCTCACGATTGAGACCCGGATTTCGCACTTGAGTAGTTGAATCAAGAAGACACTCATCCGTCGTAATTAGCGTTCCACGTCCATTGACATCTATACTCCCACCTTCGAGTACGACATAATAACCTTTAAACCTGACTGGAAAGATAGTACATCCTAGTGCCTTAGCTGCAAGCTCCGGGACTCTATCATCCCTTTCCCAGTCTGAGTAACGTGCCCAGGCGTTGAAGCGAAAATGGGCAATTGCCACTTCCGAGGACAGCCGTCCTTTGCGATGAATGAAGATCGGACCGAAATCCCGTGTCCAGCCACGGTTTGTAGGAAAATGAAAAAATTCAACACATGAGAGATCAACCCCAACCCTTGTAAGAATACGCCGAGCTTTTATTTCGTGATCTTTCGAATTTACAAGAATTCGGACGCTCTCACCGGGAATGATTTTTCTAACGATCTCGGCATAGACCCAGTGGATTGGAGCCATTTTCCCTGGCCAGTCCGTTCGGTTGTGAGGCCAACCTATCCAGGTAGCCTCATGTGGTTCCCACTCAGCAGGCATACGAAAACCAAGCTCTAAAGGCGTCTTTTGTTTCATACTTACTTTTTCTTTCCCCATGGTTTATCGTTGCCAAGATAGCGGCGATCAATCCCTTCATAGGCATCTATCCGGCGATCACGAAGGAAGGGCCAGTTACGCCTTACATCTTCGATGCGTTCTAGGTCTACTTCTCCGAGAAGGATTTCTTCCCGATCAAGAGAGGCTTCCGCTACTATAATTCCCCGCGGGTCGCAGATAAAAGATGATCCCCAAAACTCAATCCCTGCTCCGCCATTTGCCGGTATCTCATGCCCCACGCGGTTTACCGCTGCGACATAGACCCCGTTTGCAATCGCATGCCCACGCTGAACCGTACGCCAGGCGTCAAGCTGCGCATGTCCAAAATCTTCCTTCTCGTTTGGATGCCAGCCAATTGCAGTTGGATAGAAGATAACACTTGCTCCATTGAGGGACACCAGACGTGCCGCCTCAGGATACCATTGATCCCAGCAGATGAGCGTTCCGATTTTTCCTGTACTCGTATCGAATGTCTGAAAGCCAAGGTCACCAGGAGTAAAATAGAATTTTTCATAGTAAGCCGGATCATCGGGTATGTGCATCTTGCGATAGAGTCCCAAAATCTCGCCATTTGAATCAATTACGACCGTGCTATTGTGATAGATACCCGGAGCACGACGCTCGAAGATAGGAGCGATTATTATAATTCCTGCCCTTTTAGCGATGCTTCCTAATGCCTCGGTGGTTGGACCTGGTACCGACTCAGAAAGGTCAAAAAAGGCTGAGTCTTCCGATTGACAGAAGTACTGCGTGCGAAAAAGTTCCGGCAGGCAAATCACCTTAGCACTTACTGAGATCGCTTCTTCAATCCGAGAGATCGCTCGCTTGAGATTCTCATCCGGATCGGGGGTGCAGGACATTTGAATGAGACCAATAGTAAATCTTTTCCGAATGTTCATGTCAGTTAATTTACACAAATTTGATGAAAGATTTAAGGAGTGAGCGTGCGGTTACTTAGATTTCTTGTTTTTAATAAACTCCTTCGCATTGCCAAAAATCTTTTAATAGGAAAATTTTTATATTATTTGACAAGTGAGGTAAAAGTACAGATGTATGAATTTAATGTCAAGTTGGAGGAAGTTGACTAGATGTGATATTTAGATAGGACAATTTAATTCTTTTCTCTTCTTGACTCCGGCACTATGTTAAATTTTACAGGTTTCGTGCCTCTTATTACCACTATCTCAGCAGAGACGCCAGGCTTTGATTCCGCCAGAGAATAAACGTAGTCGTATATGTTCGTTATAGTTTTCCCATCAAATCCCACTATATTGTCTCCGCTTCTGAGACCTGCTTTTTGAGCAGGGCTTCCTTCTTTTACACCGATGAGTTTCACTCCATCAGATTCATCGGAGTAGTCCGGTATTGTCCCCAGATAGACATTAAAACTTGAAGCTGTTTTTTCCTCTTCCCTCGCTCTAGAGAAGGCTATTTTTTCTGGTGATTTGGTCAGGTCCCAAACGATATTGGAAATAAGCTTAAGAATCTTTCTTTCTCCTTCCAAATTTATCTTTTGCCAATCGTCATCAGGAGTATGGTAGTCGGGATGTACTCCGGTAAAAAACTGAAGCACAGGGATTTCTTTTGCATAAAATACAACCTGGTCGCTTGGGGCAAAGCCAGAATCACTTATTTTTAGGGTTAAGCCTGTATTATAGTTAACAGACTCAATTAGAGTCTTCCACTCAGGGGATGAACCCGTACCTAAAACAGTGAGCTTTTGGTTTCGGAGTCTGCCTATCATATCCATGTTAATCATAGCTATGGTTTTATCTAATGGGATTTCAGGGTTTTTGACATAATAAGAAGAACCGAGAAGTCCCAACTCCTCACCCGAGAAAGCTATAAAAAGAAGGCTTCTTTGAAGAGATTTCTTATGGCTTGAAAAATAATCAGCGAGCTCCAGAAGTCCTGCAACTCCTGAGGCGTTGTCATCCGCACCGTTGTGAACCTTGCCCTCTCTTGTTTCACTTCTCCCTCTTGAATAACCGTCCCACAAGCCTATATGGTCGTAATGGGCGCCTATGATTATTACTTCGTCTTTGAGTGTGGGATTAGAACCTTCTAGGAACCCTATTACATTAGAGGTAGCACTTCCTTCATGAATAAGCTCGGTATGAATCTGGACTTTTACATCTGGAATTACAAAAGAATTAACTTTTTTATTTGAGAGTTCCCGTTCCAAGTCTTTAATATCTTTGCCGACAAGCCCTAAAATCTCTTCGGCTATTTTTCTCCTTAGAATGACTGTTTGAATTCCCGAATCCTTGAATGACAAATCAACCCTCAAACCTCCCAAATCCTCTTCCTCATCGTGAGAAAAAGGCGTTATGAATATTATTCCTTTGGCTCCCTTTCCCCTAGCATTTGTAGCCTTATAACGAAGCGAAGCATAGTTATAGAAAAGACTTTTAGGATCATTACCTTCCGGTGTATACCGCAGCACGATTACTATCTTATCTTTTGCATTTATTCTTGAGTAATCGTCGTAGTTGAGATTAGGAGCACTTATTCCATAACCGGCAAAAACCAATTCACCACTAACCTCTCCGTTACTCGAAAAACTAAGAGGAAAAAAATCTTTACCCACCTCCAAATCCAACCTTCTACTTCTTTGTTCTAAAGTAAGTGAATTTGGACTTCCGAATTTAATGCCGGAAGTAAATGAAAAATTCTGAAAATAAGTTGCACTGCCTCCAAGCGGTTTAAGACCTGCCCTTTGAAAGTGAGAGGAAATATAATTAGCGGCCTTTTCACAACCTTCGGTTCCCGCCTTTCTTCCTTCGAGTTCATCCGCTGCAAGATAGCGGATATGGGAAATAATTTCTTGAGAGGTTATCTGGCTACTTTGATATTCCCCATAGCTTGTTAGCGAGAAAGCTAAAACAACAACCAAAAAAAGTATTAAATATGGAGGCGAACATTTTGACATAGCGTTAATACGATACCATAATAATGCCCCGACTTTTGGAATGAAAAATCAGAGTTCTGAAGTTAAAGATTTTCGTGTATGGATTTTGACATTCGTCTCTTTTTTTGATATAAATTTGTTTATCTTTGGGTATTTCATGATAGAAGTAATTTACTTAACAAAGTGTACTAGCATCGTAGATTCGATATGAGTGCTATAACACAGCCAAGTAAATATTGGATTCAAAGCCCGGCTTCCGATCTGGTGTTCTTTAGCTTTGGCTGGATTGTAGTCTTTCTTCCTCTTCTTATATTCGAAGATCATATTGGTGTAATAATACTCATTGTTCTTTTGGTTAATTATATACACAGGCACTATACCTTTGCCCTGGTTTATGTCCAGAAAGAAGAGTTTGAGAAGAGAAAAAAGATTTATATATTACTTCCCCTCATCGCAGCCCTCGTAACGATTATTTTCATATACGTAGATGCATTTAAGATACTTCTTACCCTGTCTGTTCTCTGGACCATGTATCACTCGGTATACCAGAAATATGGGATTACAAGGGTATATTCGCGTAAGGCAGGCTACGGGGAAGCATGGATTGAAAAAGGTGTAATCTTTTCGTGGTTTGTTTACCTAATTTTTGGACTTGCTGATAAAGAAAAAGCAACTCTCCTTAAATATCAGGCTGGTAGGGTTATACTAGACTACATCGGCGGTTATATGAATTATCTAGCCACGCTATCCTATTTTTTTCTTGCAGTTGCTGTTTCTTTTACACTACTGTTTACCTACCAAGAATTTAAAAATCGGCACAGAGTAAGCACTGCTAAAGTCCTCTACGTTATCTCCACCTTAATTCTTTACTTCATATTCTTCCACTCTCTCATAGTCGGCTATATCGTTTTCGCCTTTTCTCATGCCCTTGAATACATTGTATTTGTAAATGTATTTGTGAACTCTAAGTACAAGAAGAAACAGGACTCGGATTCACTTTTCGGGAAGATATCAAAAAAGCAGTGGCTTTATAGCGGTCTTTTTTCAATAGGAATAGTTGTTGTTTGTCTTTTGGGAATGGAACTAAACGAAAACGCGTTCACGATATATATTGTCGGAAGCTTATTCCTTCACTTTATTTACGACGGGCTTATATGGAAGGTAAGAAGACCTGAAGTAGGAAAGCCGTTAGATATAAAATACGCATCCACCTGAAAAGAGTGGGCGTTAAGATAAACTTTTTTCTCAATATATTCAAGCAATAGTTTGCTAATATGTTTGCTAATAAGGATGAACAAGCTATTCTAAAAAACTCTTTAAGATGTCCCCGAACTCTGATGTCGCAAGTTTCTCCAATGCCCTTTTTTCAATCTGCCTTATGCGCTCTCGTGTAAGATCAAATTTTCTTCCAATTTCGTCTAGTGTATACGTAGCGTCTTGATCTATTCCAAATCTAAGTCTTACTATTTCCTCTTCTCTAGGTGTAAGAAGCGATAAAGCTTCCCTTATTCTCTTTGTAAGTGCTCCCTTTGCCATCACCGAATCTGGAGATGGTGAATCATCATCGGCTATAAAATCTAAAAGGGTCGTCTTCTCTCCATCTAATATCGGCGAATCCAAACGAGCTGCATCGTTTGTTGATTCTAAAATCCTTTTTACTCCTTCAACAGAAATCCCTGCCTTCTCAGCAACTTCTTCAGGCAAGGGTTTTTTCCCCATCTCCTTGTGCAACATCGAGCTTATCCTGTATACCTTACTCGCTTGCTCCAAAACGTAGACCGGCACTCTTATCGTTCTTGTCTGATCTAGTAGCGACCTCGATATTGCCTGGTGTATCCACCAAGATGCATAGGTAGAAAACTTAAACCCTTTCGTGTGATCAAACCTCTCTACAGCCCTCATCAATCCTACATTACCTTCCTGAATAAGGTCAGAAAGCGGTAGTCCTCGTCCCATATACCTCTTGGAAATGCTTACGACTAATCTCAGATTTGCTTTCACAAACCTCTCTTTTAGCTCTTTTGCTCTCTCCGAATAGGCTTTTCTAAAAGCATTAAGCCTCTGTATTCGCTTTAATAGCTCTTTTTCCTTGCCATTCTTATGGCCGTTTCTTTTAGCCTTGATTCCGTTTCCATTCCCATTCACACTTCTATCGAGAAGATGCCTTATCTCTCTTGCCCTTGCCTCGCACTTCTTTATTTTTGCCGAGACTTCTATTTCTTCCCTCGGGGTAAGGAGAGGTTCAACTGCCATATTTTTAAAATAGACATAGAGAAGCCTGAAGTGTTCATCCGGAGTCCATTCTTCTTCCTGTTGATCTTCACTGGATTCCGTTTCTACAAGTTCAAAATCACCAAATTCAGGCTCTTCGATATCGAGCATCAGATTGTCTTTAATACTAAGGGGAGAGAACCCGTCTTCATCTTCTTGGATAAAATCTTCTAGTTCATTGACTCCCGGACTTGATTTTTCAAACTCTGTGTACTTTGTCTCCATTTCCTTTTCCTTAACTATATAGTTATGCTTTAAATCTTTAGATTGTATCTCCAAATATGTAGTGTAAACTCAAATCCATTCAAGTGCTTATACGCAATCCTATTCTGTATCTAATAAAATATTAAGGTAGACAAAAATGTTTGTCAATAGTTCTCTTCGCAATTGCAAAAAATGACTTGCCTTAATTTAGTCTGGAAAAACGAATATTAATAGAGCAGATAACCTTTATATTACGCATTAGCTAACAAATCATTAGTAAAGTTACACATGTTGGCTGCCCGTTAGTTAAGAAAGTATATATCAATCTTTAAATTCTTTAAATAGTTTATAATCAAATTCTTTTACAATAGCCACCATCCCTTCTTTTTCCCTGAGGAGAGCGGCAAAATTTCCAGCCTCTTCTTTTGTTTTGAATTTGCCTATTTTTATAAGGTTCCAATTTTCTTCTCTTGAATTGTAAATAGGAACTATATAGGCATCGTATCCTTTTCCCTTTAATTCATCTACAACTTTCTGGGCCCTCTCAATCTTCTTAAAAGCTGCAATCTGAAGAGTGTATTCACTTTTTTTGTTATCGTTACCATTCTCGTTCTTATTTAATTTGTTGCTCTCTTCAGTTAACTCAGGTTTAGCGACTGATGTCAACTCGTTAGTCTCTTTATCATTTGCGCTGTTTGCCGGACTCAAAGCGTTCGTAGGTATTGTCGCAATAGCAGAATTTTCTTCGTTATTAATTGAGCTTTCCTTATTCAAACTTGATCTCGTCTGTGTAACTTGATTCTCATCGGAGCTTGTTTGGGAATTGATAACCTGAGTGTCTTTTTTCTTAACAGATTCAGTTTCATTCACATTCGTATTATTAACCTTCATTCCGACAAAGACGCCGAGAGCAAAAGCAACTAAAAATAACAGAAGAGACCTAAATGCACTACCACCTCTTCCTCCTTTTGACTCCGCTAGTATTAATTTTGGTTTTAGCTCTTTCGCCATGAATCACACAACCCTTCATGGTGTCGAAGGGGGGATTTGAACCCCCACGAGATTGCTCCCACTGGATCCTGAATCCAGTTGGTTCCCTTCGTATCTCCTATATAATCATTATCTTTTGTTAGATCATATTTGTCAATGCTAACAGATTTGCTAACATAATTTTGGGATTTTAACCCTTCTAAGGTGTTTTTCAGGGTTTCATTAATGGGTATCTTTCTACCTTTGCCAGTTTTGCTTTTTATAACGTGAATATAGCCTGATACAAGGTCAACATTATCCCAATTAAGGGTAAGAAGCTCACTATATCTCATACCGGTATTAAGGGCTGTAATAAGAATAGGCTTTAGATGACCAGGGCTTGAGCCAAGCAGTGCCTTTTCTTCTTCCAGGGTGAGTATTCTTTCCTTTGGTGGTGATTCCTTAAAGAACTTAACTTTGTGCATTGGATTAGACTTACACTTATCCCATGAGAGAGCAAGGTTAAACATTCTCCTGAGTAGTGCAAGCTCAATGTTCACAGTCCTAGTGGAAACATCTTGTTTTCTCTCAAGCTTGTATTTCTCAATTAGGATAGGAGAAATGTCTTTTAGCTTAAAAGAGCCAAAAAAAGGTTCAAGGCTTTTTAGTGAATACATATCCCGATCCCATGATGTTTTACTGCCTTTGGCAAATTCAAGGTAATCTCTGGCAAATTCTGAGAAGGTAGGGATTACTTTTGGCTTTGGTGCATTAAACTTGCCTTGTAGTATTTCTGTATTTCTCAAGGCTAAAAGCTTCTTAGCATTTTCCTTGCTTACTTCTCCTATGACTCCCACACTCTCCCATTTTCTTTTACCTTCATAAGTGTAGTCTATATACCAATACTCTTTTTTCTTGCCTTCTTTGCCTTTCATGGCTCTTTTAAACACTCCCATAGTTTATTTACCCCCTTTTCTTGGATTTTTGTTTCTTCTCTTTTTTCTTCTTCATTACTTCCATTATGTTTATCTCTCTTTTCGCTTTGCCTATATAAACCATGTGTTGACGCCCTTCGTGTCTGAACTTGGCAAACCAGTAAAGACCGTGTCCAATACCTTCAACCCGGCACTTCTTACAATGTGGTTGACCGCACTTGCTGGGTCTCTGAATATAGGTAACTCTCCTACCAATGAGAGAATGAATATAATCGTCAAGCTCGTACAAAGAGAACTTGTCTAATTTGGTTATTCTGTCTAATAAATCCTTACCTATCTTCTCTATCATAGTATATATGATAACACCGTATTGTAGACAATGTCAATAGGTTTTTTATCATGAGGAAACAAGGGAGAAGAAAAGATATAACTTCACTAAAGATTTTGCGACATGTTGAATAATCCATTGACCGCAGATTTTCACTCTTATTCAAACTAAGTATCAGGTCTGGCACTAAACAGGTTGACACTGGGTGGGTGGTCTTGCCAGGGGGATGTATTTTCGCAAACGTTGCCGGGTGTGTATCCTCCCAACTTAAAAAACGTTTAGTATTTAGTATATAAACTGAATTTAGTATTTGTAGTATAAGTTACTTGCTATTCAGACGTGCTTAGTAAAACTGCTTTAAAACCTGCTTGTTCAAAATGATTATCTGCAGTTAGTGCTTCAGATAATCCATTTTGTTTCATAACTATAAAAGATATACAATCAGTTAAACTCCATTCTTTATCCAAATGGATACGATAAAACTCAACTGCCTCAATAAATAAATCATTATTTAAAGGAACAACATGAGTATTTGGTTCGTTATAGCATTCATGAATAAAACCACACGCTTCTTGACGTTTCGTGAATCGCAGGTGATTAGCTATTTCTAGCAAGATTCCTTCATGAAGCCATATTTCCTGAGCTTCACGTACAAATGAAAAGATTGTTTTAGCAGAAATATGAAATTGGTCATCTTCATTTAGCAAAGCAACAACATATACGGTATCTAAAAAAAATCGGTCACCATTCATTACTCATTCTTTTTTTCGTCTCTTTTAGGGGTGCCATAAATATAATGGTCATGTTCAACTGACCAATCTCTTGGACCCTTAATTGTACCTGTAAGTTCTTCTAGGAGGTTCCAAAGTCCAATTGACTTAGACTTGTTTTTTATTCCTTCGTCGCTCTTAGTGAATAGAATAGATGCAAATTCATTTATAGCATCTCTATAGGTATCTCTTTTTCCACTCAAGTTTAGTTCTTTACTATCATAAAGAAACTTATCCCCTCTTTTGCTTATTCTCATTACTACTGGCTTCAACAGCCTTTTTTTTTGCCCATGTGATGAAATAGATACAATAGTAAATTCCAATGATGGTTGTTCGTCAGGTTTTTCTTTTACAGGTTTAATTTTTTCTTCTGTAGCTGTGGAAGCAGATTCTATCCAAACCAATTCCTCAGTGGCTTTTGGCTCATGATGTACTAGGTATACACCATGTACTTGGGGTATTTTATGTATTTTGAATCTCTCTTCTACTACTGGGGTATAAGTAGTACCAATTGTATTGATATCAGTTCCTGATGGGCGAGGAAAGCTTGCCTTTTTTTCAGTGTAGCCTTGCCCTTCCCCAAGCATCTTAGCGTAATAATAATTTTTAAACTCATCTGAATCCTCTTCCAACCACTCATATTCATTCATATTTTCACCTCCCCTTGCATAATATTTCTGTATTCATCAGATATTATATCCTCAAAAGCTTTTTTTATGTAATTATGAGAATTTTCTATATATAATTCTAATTTTGAAACCTCTGGATTTCCTTCAAAATAAAAGTCAAAATCCAAGAGAATTGCTTCCACTTGTGTCTCCTTTGTTAATTTTGCTAACCCTATTGCTGTTCTCAGTTTACCATCACCTATTTTTGATAAAAGGCCGGTTTCGAGGGCTTCAAAATTAGATGGGATTGAATCAGGAAGTATATAACCAAATTTTAAATAGTTATGAATAGGAACAGTGTCATTTTTTCTCTCTAAAGGTATGTAATTTATATACCTTAGGCCAGTCCTTTTTAAAAATTTAATTTTATATAATTGGCAAAATAATTCTAAATATTCTATGGCTTTGTTTCTAAATACCTTAAATCCTGCATATTTTTTTGTATGATATGAAAAAGTATTTACTGAAAAGTTAATTATCTCAGAGTGGTCATCATTTCTAAATGAGTAAGGCTGTAGTGAATAGGATTTTCCAACTTCGTATGGAGGTACGAAAATATTCGAGAAATTACTCCTTATTTTTTCATAATATTCATCCCTTTTGCATTCAATCGACAACTCAGCGGGAAATCTTATTTCAAAAATCGCTTCGTCTAATGGTGCATTAGGGTAAATATCGTTCATGATTTCCTAAATAAGAGAAAGAATTTCGTTACTTACCTTAAATTACATCATTTTTCGAATATTTCAATTACCACCTTCAGTCCTCTAAATCCAATCCTAAAACAAAAACCTTTTTATTTCTTGTTTATTTTTGTTGAAACTTATTTGCTTAACCAATTATTGGAAAATAAAACTAGGTCAAATTTTGCATAAAGTTAATAACAAAAGCCTTGTTATAAGTGTATTGTGTGTGTTATTAATAATCAGACTTTTTTGTGATAATCTTCGCTTTAACCCATAAAGCCTTACAGAATCGAAAATCGAGGTTAATGGAATGGAACAACAAGAACAACAAAAAAATGCTGGAGAAATAGCATTTGAAGGCATACAAGAAATGCTTTCTAGAAGTAGAGGTTGGGGGTTAATCAAAGAAGAGTTTAATTTTTTATACAAATCTAAATGGAATCTTGACTCATTCTACGGGAGTGAATTTCTTAACCTTTACGGCTATTCATGGAGGGGAATAATTGTATGTGCCACCGAAGGGTATGAGTTTGTCCCAGAAAGGAGGCTTAGTGAAAGGTTTTATCTCAAGCCAGGTTGTCGATATAATGTAAGAGACGCATACTCTTTTTGTAAACCATTTGATGATAAGATAGTGTTACCAAGTACGACCTTTATGAATTTTGCTAAAACTTTTTGGACCTTTCACGTTGTACGTATGGATTTACGCAAAACTAACCTTAGTGACTATGCGATTTATAAGTTCTTATTTAAATTAGAAACTGATTTAGCTAACGTATTCTTTCCTAGACCAGAGATTCCCATGAGAAAATATTTACATTTGAATGTAAACCACATCCCTTTACCAGTGATAGCTCTACAAGGAGCCCAACGCGAAGTCATTATTGAATCTGGAGCTAGCATTGATGTTGATGAGTTTTTTACTAATAATCCAATCTTTGAGGGACATATAGACTATTGGAGTCAATACGCATACGAAGATGATCAAGGTTTTCTTAAGAAAACCGGGAAAAAACTGAAGGATATTTTGTTCTAAAAACTATGATTAGAATCTTCATTCTTAATACGTTTCAGGCAAAAGATTACATATATAACAACTTTTAGGATCATGATCGGGGTCAGTTCTAACCTGCCTATGGTGTTTTGACCAAAGTTGATAATTCGGGTCTGCTTTTAACCTTAATATTTCTTCATTCTGCCTCCTTAGCTCTCTTTGTTGATTTTCAATCTCTGTTCTTCTTTTTAACTCTTCTTGCCATTTTCTCTCTTTTTCTCTAATTTCTAACCTCTCTCGTTCCTCTTCTTCAGGCGTAAGGTCAGGAACTATAGAATCAATTATCTCTTTGATTTCCTGCTTTTTACGCTTATCCTCTTCTATATACTTGGGAAGGAAAGCTTTTAGTGCTTCTGTAATTGTCCTCGATTTATTTCCTCCAAAATAGACAAAACTAAATTTCTCTAACTCAAGTACTAGGTCTCTTTATAAGGACAAGCTAATTACTTTTACATTTCTCATTCTTCGTTTTCCACTTCATCAATGATACTTAACAATTTTAGAACTTCTGCTTTCTCTTGTTTCTCAATAAAACTTCTTAGGCCATAATGATAAACATATACTTTTCCATCTTTCAAAAAAATCTCAAAATGCTTATTGTTATAGTCGTCTCTAATGGTTGCTCTAAGTTCTATTTGATTCATGTATCATTCAAAACAATTATTTCCTTAATTTTCACAGCATCTTAGCTTTACACGAGAAATCCCCCTCTACTATATATTTTCTTTTCTCCTCTTTCTTACCGATATCTAGTGTAAAGCAGTTTGTGAAAAAATATTATATTTCATCTGCTGTAAAGCCTGCTCCTGCTAGGGTCTCATGAAAATCAAAGTTTATTCCCCACTCATAGGGGGTAGTCTGTGCGGTCTCAACTGCATTCTTACCGCCTTCAAATCTACGGTCTGCAATACGTAGGACGTGTAGGTCTTCAAGAATTATTCGGGTTGTGGTAACTGGATAGCGTATTTTGTCAGCAACTTCTCTTGTTTTAAGCCAATCGTCAGTAAGCAGGACTTTTATAGCTATCTTTCTTTGGTTGGGGATTGTATCAAGAGCTATTTTTCTTAGAACTCGATATTCATCTTCGGTAATCTGAGATTTATTTCTTACCAGGGCAAGTCCACAGGCTAAGAGTTTAAATTGTTTTGCAAGTCTAGTCGGCAATTCTGGATCGGGAACATATTTTATAATCTTGTCTCCCGTTCCTTCTCTTGGGACTGAGCTTCTTGATAAGGCTGTAGTGTCAGCAAGATAAATTATCTTCTCTTCTATTTCTTCGGGACAGTCAGGAAGCTTATCAACCCTTTGGAACTGGTTTAGGAACTTCCTCATGATTTTGTTTAATTCATTTCTCATATCTTTTTCCTTACCTGTATTTCTCAAGGCTTGCCGGGTCATAGATTTTCGGTTTTCGTGTATGGTACGATATAAAATAAACCTCTCTCCCAAAACCTGCTTAACAAGAAGGCTATCATCTATAACAATAGTAACACCTGCTAAGAATCCAACATGACCTTTCCATCTAAAAACCTTTCCAGTTCCAAAAGCTTTTTCATATTTACCGTCATAAATTTCTCTAAGTTGTGCTAGTATTTCAGCCTTATCATCAGCTCTCATTTCTAAAACGGTTGTAAAGTCTTTCATCACAAGAACATGATTAGAAAGCTTGGGTAAAAGGCTTGCTTCAATATTACCTTTCTGACCGCTAATCAAAGTTGCTTTTGTAAGATTTGATAGAAAATATATATCTTTACCCCCATCTAGAGAACGCAGAAGCTCGGTCTTAGCTCCACTAGACGGGGCAACTATGAGAAGCCAGAGCTGGTCGGCATCTACAAAATAATTTGCTACAACAACGGCTAAAGCAACATCAATTAAATCAGCATCATTAAGATACAACCATTTTTTGAAAACTTCCTTTACATTATCTAAAGAAATCTTCTTTTCATTTTAACATTTCCAATCTATATAATAAAAGTAAGTTCCATTAACCCTTAGAACTTTTCTCATTTTTTGTGCTAACGTTTTTGCTAACAAAATTTTCTGAATTTTGGTTATCCAGGGTAGAAACTGCCTTCTTAAGTGCTTCGGGTGTAGGGTGAGAATATCTCATTGTCATATGGATAGACGAATGTCCTAGTAGCTTAGAAACAGTGACAAGGTCAACCCCGGAAAGTACAAGTCTAGTAGCAAAAGTGTGTCTAAGGTCATGAAATCTAAGGTTTTTTATGTTGGCTTTTCTGCAAGAATTGTAAAAAGAAGTTCTTATATCTCTTAATGGTTTGCCTTGGAAAGTGAAAACATGGTGGGTTCCTTCATGGTGCCGAAGGGGGGATTTGAACCCCCACGAGATTGCTCCCACTGGATCCTGAATCCAGCGCGTCTGCCAAATTCCGCCACTTCGGCACTAGAAAATCATGAAACCAAAACCATAAAACGTACATCAAAACGTATATCATAACATAGTAAATTATTTTATTAATATCAAGACTTTGATGGAAAGTGGATTTATTTAACTGGATAACCCCGAGAGCTTATTGGGAGGAACATAGAGGCAACATGGATCTTACAACGGGCAATTTATCTGGTTCAAACTAAGCCATCTCTTCCTTCTCTGAAACCAGCCTATTTAGAATTTCTTTTTGAATGTCCTCAATTTGAACTTTAACCCGAGCAATTTCCTCTGTGGATTTTCCTCTTTCTCTGCATTCTTCAAAAAGAATATCAAGTTTTGAGATTATCTGTCTTAGCTTTGTCTGTGCTTCTATGTTTGCCTTAATAAACATCTCCTCATCATCCCACGGACGTTTTGCATAGGACTCGAGTTCCTTTGCTTGAATGAGTAGTTCTCGCATACGGTCTCTATAGCCGTGAAGGGATTGATAGATTACGGCCTGTATTTCTCCCCTTTCCCCAGGGGCGCGCCAAAGCACGTTTTCGAGAATACCGAGATCGCCCTCTTCGACTTCGCTTCTTCCATCAAGATAAGCCTTAGACTTGAGGACCAAAACCGATTGCTTATAGCGTCTATCCGAAAGAACAATTCCCTTCTTTCTTAGCTCGCCTCTTATTCGAGAGATGAGTTTCAGTATATGAGATGGGATACGGACATCTCGCATTTCGGATTGGCAGCGGTTAAGTTCCTCTAGTGCTATTGTGTTTTTTTCACTTTCTGCTACTTCTCCCTGTATCATCTTTAAGAACCGAAAGTCCTCTTTTATGTAATCCAGAACGTATCTTAACAAAAACCTGTCGTAGAGCGCTTCTAGCTCATCCTCTTCCGATGGAAGCTCATTACTTGCTCCAAAGAGCGTAATGAGGGGTGCTTGAATTGCTTCCCTGCCATTGTAAAAGAGCCTTTCATTCATGATTGTAAGAAGGGTATTAAGTATAGAAGAACTTGCCTTAAAAACCTCATCCAGAAAAGAAATGTGAGCCTCTGGGAGTTTTCCACTTGTTACCCTTCTATATTCATCATTCTCAAGCCCCTTAAGACTTACTGCACCAAATATCTCCTCAGGAGTAGTAAATTTTGTAAGAAGCCACTGGAAGTATTTCCCTCCTCCAATTCTGCTACAGATTTCATGAACTAGTAAGGACTTTGCAGTACCGGGAGGACCAATAAAAAGCACATGATTACCGGAAAGAAGAGCGCAAAAAGTACCCTCTATGACCTCTTCTCTTTCGAAAAATTTCCCCTTTAACTCTTCCTTTATCTTTTTTATCTTTTCTACCGTTCTTTCCATGAAATAATTCTTACATTGCTTGATTCGCCAGAGTTGCTTTTTCTTATAACCGCTTTAATAACACCAACTGTGGAATTTTCTCCTCCGAGGTTACCAACGGATGTTACTGAGAATACATCACTTTCCCCCGAGTTCAAAACCACGCCGGTTAAACCCGCGCTGATTTGACGTTCTCGAGCAATGCTCTGTGCTATTTCTCTTACTTTTGTTTGTTTAATTATGGGTTCGACCTCTCTTGCTTCTATTACAGCTTCAGCAATACTTTCTGCAACATCATCCGGTAAATCCTCTGAAGACCTGCTTTCTTGTCCCCGTACAGCCGAGACTGCCGCAGCTTTTATTGCAGCCATCATAACAACCCTTGGTGCAGTGCTAAAATTTACCCTTTTGTCCTTAGGGTAAACCGTGACGTAGTCTTTTATTTTATCGAAAAACTCATCTTCCATTCCGTCTATCATACGAATTTCGTCAAGACTATCAAGCGGGCCATCTTTTGTACTATAGGGATTATCAAGACCTTGGTAGAAAAGTGCATTCGCTCCATTTGGGTTCTGGTCGTTTTGACTTTGTGCGCCTTCAACTGCACGATCCAGCCAGTTAATTAAGCTTGCGATAAAGCGTTCTGACAGATCGCTGTCAACCCCAAGCATCCTAAAAAGCTCTATAAGCTCTGAAAGCACCTGAAGATCGACCTGGTTTGTAGTTTGACTTACAAGCGTGTTTAGGTTTATCTTTGAGCGTTCATCAATAACCGTAATAGATACAGTGCCAGTGCCTACGGGGAAATAAGGAACTCTGATAGCCCAATAGCCCTCAGAACTTCCGCTTTGATCGCCAAACACGCTCGAGATTTCCTTTAATTCTTCGAGAGCCCGGTTCTTCATCGTTCCTGCCACAACATTTACTCCCGATTTTGCGATGTAGCGCGCCTTTATCTCATCCCTTGTATTAGCCGATATTTCGGTGTCTACCTGGGTGAAGTATATAAGGTCAACAACAAGCGTTGTAAGGATCGCAACTGTGATAAGTACTACAACAAGCACAATGCCTCGTTCAGACTTTCCTTTCTTAGAATTGTTCCTCATATCCAACTTTCAACAATTACGATCTTTAGAGACAATTATTTCATTTTCATCGGGTGTAAACCGTTTTTTGCCTCTTGAACTAAACTGCCGTAGAGTGACAAACCACCAGATAATACCGCAAACTCCCTGTATAGTTAAGGCGAATCTCATGAGATGTATAAGCTATCACAGAGCAAATGCAAGATTCGCCTCCTTAATTTCCAACGGGGATCAATATAAGAGAGCTAAACGTGACATCTTCTCCTCCATGACCTCTCACAGTTAGTTGTATTTCCACTGCCCTTGGGAGAGAACCAGTTAGAGTTGAATCCCATTCATCAACTAACTCCTCGCCCGACACATAGGCCATATTAAGTTCTACTACACGCTCGCATATTGGATATTGCGTACCCGCAGAATCGATCCCGATCCTCGGATTTTCTCTCCTCATAAGAAAAAAAAGATCGCTTTTTGAAATCGGTTCTAAATAATAGCCAATTTCAGCCTGATCCGAATCTTTTGAGTTTGTGCTTGGTTCTCGTGAAAGTGAAGTAAAACTGAGTGTGCTTTGGTCTCCTTCTTTTTTGCCAATAAAATAAGGCAGAGAACCAGCCGAGGTTAAATCCGAATAGACCATTCCCCTTGGATACGCAGCTTGAAGGTCTTCAGTCATCTTTGAAAAAACAATGCTTGTCTCATGGTAGAGTTCAAGAGTGTTCTCGACACTATCTTTCGCTTTTATAACTTGGAAGAAAGAGGAATAGAGTATTGTCAGAACCATTGATCCGATAACAATAGCAAGGATTACCTCAAGTAGAGTAAACCCTTTATCTGAAATCAGAAACCGCCAGTGTAACTTCAAAATCTTCTTTGCCTTCATCCCAGGTAATTAGTAAACTGACCACTCTTATTGCCGTCCCCAACTCTCTAATATCAAAAGGTCTTACGGAAAGAAACCAATTAAAACCAGGTGCTTCTTCAAATTCCCCTTGCTCCTCTCTTACTTCGGGAAATCCTTCAAGTTCAATTTCCGTGAGTTTTTTTTGAGCAAGTATCCCCGCAATCGTAAGACTTTTTGACTGAGAGGCAAGAATTAGGTTTTTATTAACAGACCCTAAAAGCACGGCGAGAGCGGTACCCAGTATAACAACGGCAACAAGCACCTCAAGAAGAATAAACCCCGCGATTTTGGATCGCAGATTGGGGCTTGAAGATTTGAGAAATCTTTTATTCCGAAATTCGAATTCTGAAATCCGCGATCCCCAATCTTCTGATCCCCAATTCCCAGTTTCACTACTTCTGAAAGAGTTCAACGTATTCATCAAGTACAATCGTCCCCCCCGTATAGGGTTTTGTAGCTAAGGTATAGTAAACATCCTTTTCAGTTCCAAGGTGAATAACGGCAGGGTCAACGAAACCGATCGGCATAAATAGTATAAAATTCTCGTTTCCATCTAAAGTTTTTCCATGGCTTCGCTCGGTCGTTATATCTTTAAAGTAGACACCAGCAGGAAGCTGTTTCCTCCCCAAAAAAGGATCATTAGGTATAACAAATTCATTCCCATCAAGAACCTCTATCCAGTACTCACCCCTATCAATATCAAAGGCTAACTTGTAGACCTTTTTCTTAAAGGCAGCCTCGCTATATAGGTATCTTATTGTTCCACTTAACCTTCTAGTTGCGCTTTTAATATTTACCTCAGTTATATCCTTAAACTTAGGTATTGCTACTAGAAAGAAAACGCCAATAAGGAATATGACCACAGTGAGTTCTATAAGTGTAAAACCTTTTTTACCTTTCATTGTATGCTACGGCTCGAGATATCATCATCACTCGGATAAACTCCATCTTCTCCAGGTGATATAATTTCGTAGGAGCCATCCTGTGTTTGGTCAGGTCCTACGTAGATAAAAGCGTTTCCCCACTGATCCATAGGAACCCTTCCACCCTCTAGGTAACCTTCTTGTGAATAGCGCTGCGGAACCCTTCCAGTAGTTGGTGCGGCCACCAAAGCTTCAAGACCCTGCTGGGTTTCAGGATAAAAGGCATTATCGAGCTTGAACTGTTTTAATGCCGTTTCAAGCTGTTTTATCTGTATCTTTGTGGTCTCAACCCTTGCTTTATCGAGCCTTCCTATGACGTTTGTTCCAACGACATAAGCGAGCGAAGCAATAATTACCAAAACCACCATAATCTCAATAAGAGTAAAACCGCCTTGTGATCTCATGTTTACCTCCTATTTGCCAATAGTAGACGTTAAATCAAATATTGGTAGAAGAATTGCAAAAACTATAAATCCAACAACAACACCCATAACGACTATCATAATCGGTTCTAGAAGGGACGTAAGAGTGGAAACGGAAGATTCAACCTGAAGATCATAAGTGTCTGCAATCTTTATAAGCATTTCCTCAAGCTCCCCTGTCTGTTCTCCGACGTCTATCATTCGCGTCACAAGCGGGGGGAAAACCCCACTTTCCCTTAGAGGACCGGCAATACTTGTCCCTTCCTTTATATTTTCACGAACGCTTCGTATAGTTTCCGTATAGACCGTATTTCCAACAACCGCTTCTCCTATCTCAATCGCATTAAGAAGCGGAATTCCACTTGCAAGGAGTGTTCCAAGAGTGCGCGTAAACCTCGATATTATAACCATCCTCGCAATCCTTCCAAATATAGGAAACTTAAGGGTCACACGATCGAAAAATGCCTTACCACGCTCGGTTCTAGTTAATCTGTAGATCACAAAAAACATGCCGACAAAAGCAATTAGAAGAACAAAGAGATTTTGACTGAAGAAGTTACTAAACCCTATAAGCACCTCGGTAATAAAAGGTAGGGCTTTTCGGCTTTCTTCAAATATCTTTGCTATCCTTGGAATCACATAAGACATCATGAAGAAGAGAACTCCGCTCCCTATAAAAAACATAAATATTGGATAAGCGAGTGCACTCCTTACTCGAGACCTGAGAGCCTGCTGCTTTTCAAGAAAATCCGCAAGCCTAAGAAGCACGGTATCAAGCGTTCCACTCGCCTCACCAGCTCTTACGATGTTTACGTAGAGATCGGAAAACACGTTTGGGTGCTCTTTAAGTGCATTGGCTAAGGAACTTCCCTCGCTTACCCTATCTCTGACTTGGGTTAGAACCTGACTAAGTCTTGCATCCTCTGTTTGCTCAGAAAGGGCAACAAGCGATGCCTCAAGGGGTAGACCTGCTGAAATAAGAGTGGAAAACTGCCTTGTCGTCAGGGCAAGCTCCGATGTGCTTACTCCCCTAACTAGTGAGAAACTTCTTGACTTCTCCTTTTTAACTTCTTTAAGGGAAGAGAGGAAAATACCCCGGCGCTTTAGCTTTTCAGTAGCGGATTTCGCAGATTCAGCATCCAGTATCCCCTGAATTGTTTTTCCTTTTTCGTTAATTGCTTTGTACTTATAAACAGGCATCTTCTTATATTCGGAATGCGGATTATGGAATGCGGAATATAAAGATTTTCAATCCGCAACTCGAGCCCCGAAATCCACTGTTTGATCTATATATCATCCTCTTCAGTAACACGCATAACCTCATCTATAGAGGTTAAGCCCCTAAGAATCTTTTCCGCACCATCCATTCTAAGCGTAGTCATAGCATGCTCTAGTGCCTTTTTCTTTATGGTTCCAGAGTCCGTAGTGCTTAGTGTATAACCTCGAATATCATCGTCAATGAGCAGGATTTCAAATATTCCGCTTCTGCCGCTGTAACCCGTGCCAAGACAGTCACTACAACCCTTTGCCCGATATAGATTGCCTTCAGGAAGGTTTTTTCTCTCGATACCTATCCTTGCTAGTTCATCATCAAGCGGTACGTAAGGCTCTTTGCATGATTTGCAAAGGAAGCGGATTAGTCTCTGCGCAACAACTGCCATAAGAGACGATGCAACAAGAAAGGGCTCAATCCCCATATCTATGAGCCTTGTTATTGCACTTGCAGAGTCATTTGTGTGAAGCGTTGAAAAAACAAGGTGACCCGTGAGGGATGCATGGATTGCAATATCGGCCGTATCCCTATCTCTAATTTCACCTACGAGTATTACATCTGGGTCCTGACGAAGTACGGATCTCAGTCCATTTGCAAACGAGAGATTTACCTTAGAATTCACTTGAATCTGATTTATTCCTTGAATCTGGTATTCAACAGGGTCTTCAATGGTGATAATCTTTTTATCAGGAGAGTTGATTCTTTCAAGAGCAGCATAAAGGGTTGTTGTTTTTCCACTCCCCGTAGGACCTGTAACAAGAATAATTCCATGAGGGCGATGAATAAGCGCGTTAATGGTGTGGAGTTTTTTTCCCTCCAGACCGAGATCCTCCAAGCTAAGAAGGACCGAGGAGCGATCAAGAAGCCTCATGACAACGCTCTCTCCCCAAGACGTAGGAACCGTGGAGATACGAACATCTACGTCACGCCCTGCAACTTTTACGCGAATTCTTCCATCCTGTGGTTTTCTCTTCTCCGCAATATCAAGCTCAGCCATAATCTTTACCCTCGATATAATAGATGACTGAAGCCTCTTGGGAACTGATGTCACTTTATGTAAGATTCCGTCTTTTCTGTATCTTACAAGCAGGTCTTTCTCGAAACACTCAAGGTGAATATCACTTGCTTTCTCCTTTACGGCCTGGAAGAGAAGAGAGTTTACAAACCTGATTATCGGAGCTTCGTCTTCTGCTTCAAGTAGATCTTTCGGTTCCTGAAACTCTGATTCTGTAATCCCCAAGGTCTCATCCTGAATCTCATCGCTCATTTCCCTGCCCCGCTCATAGACCTTGTTTATTGCGCCGAGAACCACATGGCTTAGAGCAAGAAACGGTTCAATCTCGCATCCAAAAAGTGATTTTACTTCATCAAGCACATATAAATCCAAGGGGGGCGCGAGAGCCACTACGACCTTCCCGTCTCCTCTCTTTAGGGGAATAAGCCTAAACCTTTTAGCAAAGCTTATGGGAATGATTTTTACAAGCTCCGGATCAATATCCTTTTCAGATATGCTATGAATGTAGGGAACTTCATAGAAATCAGAAAGTGCCTCTAAGACCTCTTTATCGCTTAATACTTTTGACTTTATGAGGGTTTCCTCAAGTCTTTCACCGTTTCTGGATAAAAGCTCATTAACTTTTACTGCCGCATCGGGATTTTTCTCGATTATTATTTCCTCAAGACTCTTCATAATATCAGTAACCTCCTTCTTTCTCAAACCCCCTTTGTTGTAGAAGCATATTTCGTTTTTGCCTTTCCTCGAGTATCTTCTGCATATCGCCTTCGTTCTCAATAATCCTTGGAGTGAGAAGAATCATTAGATTGATCTTGGTGCTTTGTTTTCTCTTAAATTTAAATAGATTACCAAAAAAGGGAACATCACCTAAAAGCGGAACCTTATTTTCTAAAACGCTTTCTCTATCCTGAACAAGTCCACCAATTACAATTGTCTGACCGTTTTTTACAACCACAGCCGAATCAGCGGTTCTGGTGGTTGTGGCTATACCGAATTGCGCTGTATTAAGTCCGGCCGGCGCATCCCTTACTGCAGAAACCTCGGTGTGTATATTCAGATTTAAGAAATCGCCTTCGCTGATTTGGGGAGTAATACCAAGCCTGATACCGACGGGTTGACGGTCTATAGTCTGCACAGTGACGCCGGCTTGTCCAACGGTGCTCCCCGTTGGGAACGGGATTACATCGGCTACGACAATCTCGGCCTCCTCATTATCGGTTGTAACGATGCTGGGTGTAGAAAGAACGTTTACATCCGTTAAAGATGTGAGAGCTTGAAATAAAGCGGTAAAAGATGGAATCGGAGGAATTGGTCCCGAACCATCGGGGTCAACCGTCTCCCCTATAACTCCCAGGAATCCTCCGGATAAACTACTGATTGCAGAGGCTAAGGAGTCAGAGCTTGCAGCAACCCCAAGGAGGCTTGGAATCCCCGGAAGTAGTGTGCCTCCGAAGCCAAGGTTATCATTATTAAATGTAAAACCGAAACTGAGATTTGTCCCAAGGGATCTTATTTTATCAAGACTCACCTCGAGTATGGCGGCTTCAACAAACACCTGCTTCCTTCTTATGTCCAGCTCATCTATAATTCTCTTTATACTTTCAAAATCCTTCCGTGAACTTACAATTATAATAGAATTCGTAGAAGGATCGGCTGTAACCCTGATACCCTCCGCCTCCGCAACAACTGCAGAAAGTCCACTCAGGCCGGTCTCCCCTCTTTGGATTCGCTCTTCACTTTGTCCAAAAGCACCTAGAGTCCCGGTCTGTCTTCTCTGATATGAGCTTCCAAAGGTTTCACCTAACCCACCGGTTGTTCTTCTTTGAGTTGTCCGAGAGCCTTGAGTAGTAGCTGCTCCCGTTCCTCCGCCTATTAAACCGGAAAGAACCCCAACCACCTGTTCAGCATCCGCATTCTGAAGACGAATTACATAAATCCCCTGCTCCGGTTGCTCGACCTCAACATCCAGCTCTTGTATTACCGCTTTGATCTTCTTCATGTCTTCAGGATACGCAATCACTATG
>JACPIY010000076.1 GCA_016187835.1 Deltaproteobacteria bacterium
TTCCCGCACCGTTTGGACCTATAAGTCCTCTAATTGTTCCAGGCTCAACTTCCATTTGGAGATCGGACACAGCCTGAAGAGCAAGGAAACGAACGGTTAGGTTTTTAATTGTAAGAATATCTTTCATTTTTTTATAATAATCTGGGCACTAATTAACACAAATCTCCACGAATGAGAACAAACAGGATTCAAGACTTCGTCGTGAGCTCAGTCGGACGATGCAGCATACAGGATGCAAGTAAAAACCCTCATAAATCATGCATCATGCATCTTGTATCATTAATCATTTTATCAGTATGAATTCACGTTCATTCGCGGCTAATCAATTCGTAACCCGAATTTTCTTCCCAAGCTTGTTAAACACCCAATCCCACGAAAATTCCCATCTTCCAGTTATACCTCTTCTAAAAAATAGCATAATGAGAATTAGAAGAAGGGAAAATATCACCATACGCATTCCAGGAATTTCGGGGATAAAAACCCCACCTATTTGGTGAGGCTCTTCAAACCATCTTAGAAACTCAAAGCCCCAAGCAAAAATAACAGCACCGATTACGGAGCCAGTCATACTTCCCAGACCTCCCGCTACAATTATAATGAGCAGATTGAATGTAAAAAGGAATGTAAAGAGTTTCGGGTCGATCGTTGTAAGAAGATGAGCCAAAAGCCCTCCACCTATTCCCTGAAAAAACGCACTGATTACGAATGCAAGCATCTTGTACCTGAAGGTGTTTATACCCATTGCCTGTGCGGCAGTTTCATCCTCCCTAATTGCTTTCATCGCTCTACCGTAGCTACTTTGTACAAGTCCTACTAGACAAAAGACAGTAAAGATTGCCCAACTCCAACTCCACCAGAGACTCGTAAGTTGTTTAATGCCTTTAAGCCCTAATGAACCGTTTGTAATACTGGTCGCATTGGTGGCAAATACGCGTACTATTTCACCGAACCCAAGCGTTACGATTGCCAGGTAATCTCCCCTTACACGAAACACGGGAAAGGAAATTAGAAAAGCAAAGAGTGCCGTAACTACGCCTGCAATAAGAAGCGAGGGAAGAAAGGTGAGAGCAATTTTATCAAGTGGTGAGATAATAGGCTCGATTATGAATGTTATCTCTTTTTCAGCCGGGGTCATCGTAAGAAGTGCGGAAGCATAAGCACCTATTGCCATAAAAGCATTGGGGCCAAGAGAGAACTGACCCGTGACTCCGTTTACTAGATTGTAGCTTGTAGAGAGAATTATATAGATTGCAGTTAAATTCAATATCTGAACAATATAGGGTGAGGCATAAGAGTTAGTCCACTTGAGAAAGCCAAGAAGTGCAAGCAAACTTAGAAAAGTAGCCGTGATTTTAACTAGATTTTCTCTTTTCATCGCGATCACCAAGCCACCAATTAACACGAATTTACAGGTACGAAATAAAACCAATATCGTAGGAGTGCCATCCCTGGCGCGCTCAATTCGTGGCTGTAAGCCGCTGCTACTCTCCCTATCTCTCTCACGTTTAACGACCAACGAGTAATAGCGAACTTGTTCTTTTTATTCTTGTCCATTTGTGTCAATTCATTACTGAACTATTCATTTTCTAATCCGGAAGTTTCTCTCCCATAATACCGTTAGGTCTAAAAAGAAGTATAAATATCAAGATAATAAACGCTATAGCATCCCTGTATCCAGCAAAATCCGGAAAGAGAGCTACAAAGAAAATCTCTATAAGCCCTAGGGTCAATCCTCCAAGCGCCGCACCTACCACGTTTCCAATGCCACCAAGCACCGCTGCGGTAAACGCTTTTATCCCCGGCATTATCCCCATGAGAGGGTTTATCTGTGGATACCTCATCGCCAACAAGATTCCCCCCACCGCTGCAAGCGAAGAACCCACAATAAAGGTAAGGGATATTATCCTGTTTACGTCTATTCCCATAAGTTGAGGAGTCTCGATGTCACGGGAAATAGCCCTCATTGCTATCCCAGATTTAGTGCGGTATACAAGAAAAAAAGTCGCTCCAAGAAAGATAAGCGTTATCAAGGGAATCCAGAGACTTAAGCTCGACAAAGCCACATCTTTTACATAAAAAATCTCGGCAAACAGTCCCGGTGTCGGAAATCCCTTCGGGCGTCCGCCAAAGACTACGAGCCCCAAATTCTCCAAAAAGAAAGACACCCCTATTGCAGTCATTAAAACCGAGATTCTTGGAGCGTTTCTCAAGGGACGGTACGCAAAACGTTCCATTAGAAAACCGAGAACACCCGTAAGAACAATAGAGATTGGAAATGAAACATACCAGGGCATCTGGGGAACAATAAAACCGAATAACGAAAACCCCGTTAGGGAGAAAAAAGCAATGTATGTGCTTACCATCATAATATCGCCGTGAGCGAAGTTTATCAGTCTAAGCACACCATATACCATAGTGTATCCTATGGCTATTAGGGCGTAGAGGCTTCCCAAGGATACGCCGTTTATAAGCTGCTGAAAGAAAACCTCCATTTGGGGATTGTAAGTTAACTTATGAATGGTTCAAAATCAATCGGTTATAAGTTATTAGTATAGGGGGCGAACAGTCGTTCGCTTTTACTACTGACTTATGGATTAACTGATGAAACATAGACGGACTCTTTACCCTTGACCTGACGTATCACAACGTTCTTTACGGCGTTATGATTACTGTCAATAAAAATGACGCCGGTAACCCCCTGAAAATCTTTAGTTTTTTCTATTTCATCCCGAATTTTCTCAGGATCGGTAGAACCCGCCCTTTCTATAGCATCAAGCATAATAAGATAAGCATCCGCTCCGAGGGCTCCGAGAGCATCCGGGGCATGATTATATTTCTTCCTGAATATCTCTACATATTTTTTACCCAGAGGAGTAGAAATTGCCTTTTCATCAAAATGTGTAGTGTAGTAAAGACCTTCTACCGCTTTTCCTCCGATCTCTGTAAGCTCAGGAGCCTCAGCACCATCGCCAGAAATCAGGGTGGTTTTAATTCCAAGCTCTCTTGCCTGTTTTGCGATAAGAGCAATTTCAGTATAATAACCCGGTATTGCAATGACATCAGGGTTAGTCTCTTTAATCGCCGTAAGCTGGGCTGTAAAATCCTGGTCTCCAGACAGGTAATTTACTCGACTTATAACCTTACCTCCAAGCTTTGTAAAAGTCTTTTGAAATGCGTTGGAAAGTCCAACTGAGTAATCCTGACCTATGTCCATAAGGACTGCAGCTTTTTTAGCTCCCAGGTCATTGTATGCAAATTTCGCCATCACCTCTCCCTGAAAGGGATCAATGAAACAGGCGCGAAATACATACTTTCTATTCAATGTAACTATAGGATTAGTGGAAGCAGGACTAATGTGGGGAATATGGTTCTCTTCCGCAATTGGAGCAATCGCAAGCGAATTGGAACTTGCAACATCCCCCAGTATTCCAATCACTTTTTCTTTCTGAATCAAACGTTGAGCCGCATTTGCAGACTCTATTTTATCGCTTTTGTCATCCACCAGAATCAACTCCACTTCTTTTCCCAATACATTAGGGCGTATGCTCCTTCCAATCCGCATTCCAGTCCAAGTCACCTCTCCGAATGCCGCCGTTCCTCCCGTCATAGAAAGAATAACCCCTATCTTTATCATATCCTCTGCCCGGCTAACAAGAGACCATAAAAGGAATGGCACGAGAAATATTCTCAAGATTATTCTCATCTACCTCTTACCTCCCATATCTGTTGGTCAGGAATTTATAATTTAGCATAATGCCACACTCAATGACCTATTTCAACCTCAAAATTACAGGCAAAAGAATCTGTAGAGAACTTTATAACACAAAGAATGAAAACCCAAAGATTGGTAAAACTCAAACATCAGAAACGAAGCCGGGCAGAAGTATAAATAATCTTGATCTGACCCTACAAAAACCTCAGGGGCTAAAGAGCGGTAATTCGTCTAAACTACATATGATTCATAGCTAAGAAAAAAACGCTCTTGACAAAACATTTTATATCCTTATCTTAATAATCCTCCGGAGAAACCAGGGGTTAAGTTAAAGTGGCAAAAACAAAAACGAAAAAATCAGATAAAAGAAAGAAACCAGATAAAAAAATACAAGAATCTAGAAAAGATAAGCGGCAAAAGAAGAAGCCCAATCCATCTCTAGAAAAGGAAAAGAAATCTCAAGCCAGAAAGCAAAAAGGAGGCACTTCATTGAAGACCCAAAGGAAAAAACCAGAGGTAAAAGATGAAAATCCATCCTCTAAAAAAAGGCCAGTCTGGAAAGAACAAATATTTGCAATGCTAATCCAGATGAGAAAAGAGCTGTTGAGAGACGTTTCACGGTCTTTTAAAACCGAATCAGATCCCTTGAAATTTGATGTAGGTGACTTCTACGACCACGCTTCAAGCGACAGAGACAGGGAGTTAGCCCTTATGTTCACGGATAGAGAAAGAGATAAACTGGTACAAATAGATGAGGCTTTAAGAAGTATCGAAGAAGGAAGCTATGGAATTTGTGAAAGTTGCGGAGATGAAATAGATAAAGATAGATTAAAAGTTATGCCTTTTGCAAAATTATGCCTTTCATGCAAGATAGACCTGGAAAGACAAGGAAACCTCTAATGAACCAGCGCCCTTAAGCTCTCAATAAAAGGCGCTCTAGCAATTCCCTTTTCAGTAATTATAGAACTTATATTCTCATTCGGAGTAATATCAAAGGCAGGGTTTAAAACCTTGACGTCTGGAGTGATTTTATTACCTAAAATATGCGTTACCTCTTTAATATCGCGTTCCTCAATTGGAATTAACCCTCCAGATGAGCAATTATAATCAATCGTAGAAATAGGAGCTGCTACATAAAAGGGAATCTTGTGAAATTTCGCAAGAACGGATAACGAATAGGTTCCAATCTTATTTGCTACGTCGCCGTTTGAAGCAATTCTATCCGCACCTACAATTACAGCATCCACCATCCCCTTGCTCATTACGTATCCTGCCATGTTATCGGTAATTAGCGTGACAGGAATTCCATCCTTATCCAACTCCCATGCTGTGAGCCTTGCGCCTTGAAGGAGGGGTCTTGTTTCGGTAGCAATTACCCTTATGTTTTTCCCGTCTTCAACCGCTGCTCTAACAACTCCAAGCGCTGTTCCGTAACCCGCTGTAGCTAAAGCACCGGCATTGCAGTGGGTAAGAACTACGGCTCCGTCATTAATCAGTTGATTTCCTACTCTGCCAATCCTCCTGCAGATTTCAATATCTTCTTCATAGATTTTCTTAGCTTCATCAACCAGGCCCGCCTTAATTGAGTCAATATCGTTATTCTTGTTCTCCTCTACTAAATCCATCATTCTTCTTACCGCCCAAAAAAGGTTCACCGCAGTCGGTCTTGTTTTTGAAATTATAGTCGAGATTTCCTTTAGCTCGGCAAGAAATTCCACTTTGTCTTTTCTTTTACTTTTAATTGCACCAAGAGCGATACCCATTGCAGAAGCTACACCAATTGCAGGTGCTCCTCGAATAACCATATTCTTTATTGCCCACGCCACTTCCTCATAAGTTAAACACTCAAAATAAACCTCCTCGGAAGGGAGCTTCCTTTGATCTATCATCAAAACCCTATCATCTTTCCACTCAATCGTTTTAAAAGATGACATTACTTCCTCTCCTAATCATGCTTTAAATCTAATTTTTAAGTTTACTTTAGATCAGATTTTTATCAACATCGAATAATAGAGCGACCCACTCCCCATCCCTGAGTTCCTTGTCCGGGATTAATCCCACATCTTTGAGTCCACGAACCACTTCATCTCTCCTCGAATAGGGAACTCCAGAGACAATGAGTTTACCAGCTTTCTTCAGCCTGGATTTAACCTGTTCTCTGATAAGAAATATTACTTCAGCCGATATATTGACAACAATTAGGTCAAATTTCCCCTTTACACTTTCTATATACCCACAGAAAAGTCTTACCTTATGCGGAACAGAGTTTCTCTTCAAATTCTTCGTCGCTTCATTGATAGCTATCGGATCCGTATCTAATCCAATAGCCTCACCAGCCCCAAGTTTTACAGCTGAAATAGCAAGAATTCCGCTTCCACAGCCCACGTCAAGGACATTTTTAACACGAGCATTCTGGATTATCTCCTCAATAGACTGAATACATAGCCTGGTTGTCTCATGATGTCCTGTACCAAACGCCATTGACGGGTTAATCTCAATCACTATCTCACCATCTTTGGGAACGTACTCCTCCCAGGGAGGTCGGATTACAACCCTTCTGCTGGCCCTTACGGTTTTTAATTCTTGCTTCCATACTTCCCAACTGGAACGGTCTATCTCCTCTACAGTCGTATTCCCTACTCTAATCCCTGGTAAATTTTTTTCCAAAAAACTCGTATAGTTTCTCAAACTCCCTATAACGGGATTTAAATCCATTTCTTTAGGGAAATAAGCGGAAACCTCAATAATACCCCTATCCTCCAATATATCCTCAGCTACTCCCACAGAATTGAGGCCCAGAAGAAAATCCGAGATAAAGGATTTTGCCTCCTCAGAAACTTCAAATTTTAACTTCCAAAACCTGAACATAACTCACTTTTCATAATATGCAGAATATTCAAAGAAAATAGAGTCCTATCCATGCCAAGAAATTGTAACCTACTTTCACAGACAGATAAACAGATAGGGATAAATTGAATACAAAGCACAAAGAGCTTTGGTCATGTAATAAATCTGAAGATTACACTTTGCGTTTACAGAAAATTTTTTAAATGATATAATTTCAAGATTATGAATCCTGACAAACTTGATTATTTTAAAGGAATCTTAGTTGAAAAAGTGAATAATATTCTTGGGACAGCGGAAGAGACTATGAATCAGATGAGTCAGGGAGACGGTACGTTTCCAGATCCTATTGACCGAGCTATGTCTGAGGCAAATAGAACCATTGAACTCAGAACAAGAGATAGAGAAAGAAAACTACTTCAAAAGATTTTAAAAGCCTTAGAGAAGATTAAAGACGGCACATACGGTATATGCGAAGAGTGTGGAGATGACATTTCAGAAAGTAGATTGAAAGTCAGACCCGAAGCAACGCTTTGCATTAAGTGCAAAGAGGAGGAAGAAAAGGTTGAAAAGCAGTTTGGTTTATAGCGTTTTTCCTCACAATTATATCTTTCCCCCAAATACAAAACCTTTAAGAAAATCCGCGTCAGATTCTTTAACTATTTCCCATTTACCCCTTATTTTTTCGAATCCGATTTTTTCATTAATCTGAAAGCGGCTTTGATCGTTTTCTATTTTTACTTCAACTGCAGTTTTTTGAACTACCTCAGCTTTCTCACCTTGCTGATACATACTCCTATCAGAATAAGATATTTTTATTTGATCAAAAATGGAAACATTCGAGAGAAAATCCTTCTTTAAATCTTCGATACCGATGACCTTGTCACCTTTTTCCTCCTTGTAGTCCGGTGATATGCAAGAGAGATAGAGATCAATGTCCTTTGCTTCAAAAGCCTTTTGTCTCCTCGATAACAACTCTTCTATTTCTTTTTTGTCCGATTTACCACAGGACGCAATCAAAAGTAAAAGAACAAAAATTGGAAGCAAGGAGAATAGAACTCTATTTCTCATATTTTTTTTGCTTCTTTCTTCCCCTTCTTCTCAATCTCAGAGAGCAGGTCGGAAGCTTTGTTATGATATTTTGCATTTGGAAACTCGTGAACAACCCTTTGAAGTGCTTCTTTGGCCAGTTCCATCTCTCCCGCGTTAAGATAGGATTCCCCCAGAAGAAAAAGGGCTTCTTCTAACCTGTTTGTATTGCTGTAATCATTTACAACCACTTTAAATCTCTCGGCTGCGGCTTTATGATTTTTCCGCTTTTCATAAAACCTTCCTATATACATCTCCCGTTCGGCGAGTATCTTGCGGCACCTGGCTATCTTCTTTTCAGCTTCACCTACCAAAGGAGAATCGGGATACTTATCAACAAAAAAGCTAAGCCACTTAAGCGCTTCTCTCGTATTTGTTGGATCTCTGTCAGGGCTTCGCTTTTGCATGTAATGTGAGAGCGCCAGACGGTAGGTGGCATATGGGGTTTCTGAGTGGGCTGGGTGGTTTTTCAAGAACTGTTCATATTCTATAGCTGCCTGTGTATATTCCTCTTTTTTAAAATAAGCGTCTGCAGTTCGTAATTCGGCAAGAGTGGCATATGGACTATATGTATCTCTAAGCTGGATTTCTTTTAATAGTTTAAAAACCTGATCATAATCTGTTCCTCTAAAGATATAAGGGAAACCATCCTTTTTTTTAAGTTCAGTCATTGCCGTCTGGTAGAGAGCTTCAGCACTTTGATTTGGCTCGATTTTCTTCCCACCGCAACTAAAAGACAGTAAAGCAATAAACAATATGATTATTGACCCGGTTCTTAACATTGACATTATATTATTTGGATAAAAGGGTATGTGTCAAGAATTAAAAATTAATGGCTTTAAGATTCGTAAACATATAAGTATTAAGGCAAAATGTTATCCAGCGGATTTTTTCGCCTGACTAGATCAGTGCCTAACGAACTAACCCTGTGAATAAAAAGCACACCATCCAGATGGTCCAGCTCATGCTGCATAGCTATGGCTTCAAGTCCGGTAGATAAAATTTCCACTTCCCACCCCTCTGGATTAAGCCCTTTTACAATAACCCTTCTCGCTCTTTTCACGTTTCCCAGAAAATCAGGGATGCTTAAGCATCCTTCTCTTGTAATCTTTTCACCTTCACTATAGACAAGAACGGGATTTATCAAAGCAAGAAGTCCGTGATTTTTTTTTTGCCCGATCTTTCTAGACACATCCATAACAAACATTCTCAACGGATACCCCACCTGAGGCGCGGCGATACCGACACAGCTTGGAGATGCATACATTGTTTCGGTCATATCATTGATTATTCGTCGAATTTCTTCATTTGTCTCTAAAACCGCAGTGCATTTCGCTCTAAGTGTTGGATGGGGATATTTAAGTGCGGGAAGGACAGCCATTTAGTTGAAATTCCTTTTTGGTCAAGAAGAGATTATATCTTAAAGCTCAAGGACCTCTATTTCCCTGATACTTATATCAATCGCCATTTCCTTCTCAAGAAGGGAGAACTCTTCTTCTAGAAGAGCTATATCTACGTACTCAGGTACGTCCACCTCAATTATCATCGTGTAAACGGGTGTTCTCTCGCCGGGAACAACCTTTGTATTGAGGTCGGTAATATTTATCTTTTTTGAAGAGAGAAGCTGGGCGACCCTGTAAACAATCCCAGGTTTATCCGTCCCTATTACTGAGATTATGTAAGGCATTCCTGAGTAGGGTTTCTTCGAACAAACTTCTCTCTCCTCAATCCCCTTTACGGATATAAAAAGGCTCAATTTATCACTGAGTTCTCTAAAATGGCTCTCAAAATCTGAAGCATCAACTCCTTCTTCTGTTGAAATAATAAGTATCATTGCAAATTCGCTTCTTAGAATTGTCATGCTTGAGTCTTCAATATTCACGCCAAGGTCAAAAAGGACCTTGGATACACCCGCTACAATACCGGGACGGTCTTTACCTATCGCGGTAATGACAAAAAATTTTCTCATCTTGTTTGGTCTTCCATAAGTTGAATAAAATTTCCGATATTCAACCGCAACGTATATTAATCTAACCTCAGGAGCAACCTGCCTCTGTCTACATTTATTCCCTTTTTAAGAGCTTCATCTTCTTCAACCTTCCCATCGGCTATCTTCAAAACATAGGGCAGAATGTTATTTGACAAAGAGTAACTGGCAGTTCTAGAAACAAGAGAGGGAATATTAGTTACGCAGTAATGGATGACTCCATCAACATCAAATGTAGGGTAATCCAGGTTAGTTGGACGACTGGTTTCGGAGCATCCTCCCTGGTCAATTGCCACATCCACTAAAACGCTCCCGGATTCCATTTCTGAAATCATCTCATTTGTAATAACCCTGGGTGCCTTATCCCCTGTTACAAGAACAGCACCAACGACTAAATCAGAATCCTTAAGTTCTTTTTTTATCAAATCTGGATAGGATGGAAGGGTTTTTACCTTACCTCCAAACTCTTCATGAAAGAATTCGAGTTTCCTCGGATTTATATCTATTAGAACAACCTCCGCACCCAGACCAAGAGCAGAAAGAACGGCATTATATCCAACCGTTCCGCCTCCAATAACCGCGACTTTTCCGGGTTTAACTCCAGGAGCACCGCTCATTAAGACCCCTTTCCCGCCGCCGGTTTTTTCAAGAAAATGAATCCCAATCTGTATTGAAAGCCTTCCCGCAATTCTACTCATTGGGGAAAGAAGAGGAAGCGAACCGTCGGGAAGTTCCACCGTTTCAAATGCTATAGCAAATACACCACTTTTTTTGAGAGCTTCTAAAAGCTCTCTATTTGCTGCAAGATGAAGGTAGGAAAAAAGAACCTGGTCTTTTCGTATGAGAGGAAATTCTTCGGGAAGGAGTTCTTTAACCTTCACTACTAGTTCAGACGACTTAAACAACTCTTCCTCGCTTTCTACTATCTTCGCCCCTGCTCGTCTAAACTCTTCATCGCCTATCTTACTGCCAACCCCGGCATTCTTTTCAACAATAACCTTATTTCCTCTCTGGACTAAAACCCTTACCGATTGAGGAGTAAGAGCAACCCTATATTCATGGACTTTTCTTTCTTTTGGAACTCCGATAATCATCGATACTTAGAATAGCACCTGGTTTCACAAGACTCAAACACCTTACCCATTCAAAACTCTCTGCTTAACAGGAATAAAGCAAATTAATCTCCTTTTGTCTTTTGTCTTTCTATTGCCCTTTTTCTTATAGCCTCTCCAATGCCCCAGAACTTTTTATCTTCTTCTGACAAAAGCTTCAAAGGTGGTATTGCTTTTGGATCTCCGTTTGCATCCACAGCAACAAAAATAAAATATCCCCTACAGCAGAAATCTTTTCTATCGTTGAACTTCCCTATTTTGTATACATCAACTTTCACCACCATCGAGGTTCTACCTGTGTAAATAACCCTGCCGATCAGCTTTACAATATCGCCCTGTTTAATGGGCATTTTAAAATCGAGTGCCTCGATTGAAGCTGTAACAACCTCTTCACATGCAAACCTCATTGCAGCAAGTCCGCCAGTCATATCCATAAGAGCAAGAAGTTTCCCACCAAAAATTGTTCCATAGTGATTTGTCTGAGATGGGAAAACAAGCTCAGTATTTATTACTTCAACAGTCTCCCTCTCCGATTTTTCCATAGCCTTAGAACTCCTTAAGATTATTAAGAGATATTTTAGATAATTTCTTGCAACTAGCAAGTTAGGTTATATTAAAAACAATGGTCAAATTTATAGACGAGGCGAAAATATATGTAAAATCAGGGCGTGGCGGAAAGGGATGTATGAGTTTTAGACGAGAAAAATTCGTCCCGCGTGGTGGTCCTAACGGCGGTGATGGTGGGGATGGCGGAGATGTAATTCTAGTGGCAAGAGAAAATATGACCTCCCTTCTTGACCACCGCTACAAACAGCACTATAAAGCCCAAGGTGGAGAGCACGGACGAGGAAAAGATCAGCATGGAAAAAACGCACCAGCTCTTTTAGTTCCCGTCCCTATAGGAACCGTTATAAGAGACTTTTTCACCGGAGCAATTCTCGGAGACCTTACCGGGAACGGACAAACCCTCTGTGTTGCAAAGGGCGGGCGCGGCGGAAGAGGAAACGCACGATTTGCAACATCTACAAACCAAGCCCCAAGATACGCAGAGCCTGGTGGAGAGGGGGAAGAACGAACCCTTATTCTTGAGTTGAAACTGCTTGCCGACGTGGGAATTATCGGCTTCCCAAATGCTGGGAAATCAACTCTTATCTCAAGAATCTCGGCTGCGCGTCCCAAAATCGCCGACTACCCTTTTACAACTCTTGTACCAAACCTGGGAGTCGTAAGTTATGACGAAGGCAAGACGTTTGTCATCGCTGATATTCCCGGATTAATAAAAAGAGCGCACGAAGGTGCGGGGCTTGGCATTAAATTTTTAAAACACATAGAACGTACAAGAATCCTTATTCATCTTATTGACTTGTCCCCTTTTACGGAGAGAGACCCGATAGAGGATTATCACGTGATGAATGAAGAACTAAAGGCTTACAGCCCGGAGCTTAGAAAAAAACCTCAGATAGTTGCACTGAATAAAATTGACATAACAGAAGCAAGGGAAAAACTAAAAAAACTACAAACTCACTTCGAGAAACTCGGAATAAAAACATTTCCGATCTCCTCCGCAACGGGAGAGGGAATAAAAGAGCTTATAATAGAGGTGGGAAAGAGATTGGAAAGGCTAAAAGAATAGTTTATCTGTCAAGCTGTAAATTTTTACTATCTTCGTAAATTCCGCGCAAAAATTCAAAACCTCGGCTTCCATATATATTACAAATTTTATTTGCAGAATCTATTGTTTCTCTGTCTCTAACCTCATATAGGTAGCTTACAATTGATTTGATGTGTTCTTTGTCATAATCAGGCGTAAAGTGATCTAGCGTTTTGAGGGGAATCCTTCCTACGTATATTCCGGATTCAATTTGAAACCCCATATCAATATTAGAGGTAATAAAAAAATTTTTACCGTTGTTTAGTTTGTTTAACAAGGAATATATTTTGTTATTAACTCTACTTGCATCCTCATTAAAAATAATCTTAATTTCGTCAACAAATATATTGTTATCTAAGCTAGATAAATACCCAAAGATCTCTACTTCGTTATCATGCCTCTTTAAATATTCTTTCACGCTATAATCAAACCTATCAGCTTTAGAAAAATGAATTTTTTTCTTTTTTCCCAGAATCGTTCAACTAACTCATTTGCCAATTCCCTCCAGAGCTTATATCCAGCTAATTTAGAAACACCTGCTCCAAAAAATATACATGCTCCATTTAGTAAATTGTCTATTAAATCTTCATATTCAGAACTATTAAAATCCGGGATTTCAGTAATACTCATTCTGTCGATTAAGTGGATTTTTTATGAATACCATACAATGCGTTTTTATTGAGATTAATCGTAAACTGTAATGTTTACTTTTGATAATTCTTCATTTCATCTTCCCTATTTATCCTCTCCGCTGTCTTTTTAGCATCTAATGCCGAGTATATTAATAACACCAACCCTGCTACTGTGTAACCTGCCACGATAATGAGGGTCGGCTTGTCCGGCATTGAACCGCGAGACGCGATTAGTCTCTCAAAGGGGCCAAATAAAAGAGAATTGATAACAATGTTAAGAGCCATGAGAATCAATCCTTTAGAAAATTGATTGTTGTAAATTTGTCCGAGTCCCGGAAATACCGCAGAAAGTATTAGCGCAAGTGTCGGATTTTTCGTCTTTTTTTTCTCTTCTTCCATCCCTTTCCATTCTCCTTGGTATTTATATTAAAGTTCCATATATTTGAACATAGTCTAACACAAAGAGTAAACAATCAAGCAGGAAAACCATTGATAAACGCACACTGCAGAGTAGAATAAATTTCAAATAAAACCTGTAACGAATTTATCAAAATGAGAAAAACAATAATGCTAACCGTAGATCCAATCATAATGACAAATCAGGGAGAAATAATTTTAGTAAAACGGGTCTTTGATCCTTATAAGGATTGCTGGGCACTCCCCGGAGGCTTTGTAGAATACGGAGAAACGGTCGAGGACGCAGTGATAAGAGAGGCAAAGGAAGAAACAGGACTCGATATAAGAATAGAGAAACTTTCGGGCGTTTACTCCGACCCAAACAGGGACCCAAGAGGACATTCAGTTTCGGTTTGCTTTCTATGTAAGGCGGTTGGAGGGGAGTTAAAAACAAGTGCAGAAACAAAAGAAGTAAAAGCCTTTTCAAAAAAAGAATTAAAAACAACGAGGCTAGCCTTTGATCATGAAGAAATCCTCAAGGATATAGGCTTTATCGAATAAGTAGGGAGGTAAAATTTTAAACCTCTCGAAAAGTTTTTTAACCGCAATTTGAGAGCAATTTTGCCAATTCTTTACCCGGGGACTCAGCTTTCATAAACGTCTCCCCGATGAGAAACACATAAATCCCCTCTTCTTTTAACCCTTTTATATCTTCACTAGAGCCAATTCCGCTTTCAGCAACCACTATCTTTTCTTTCGAAACCAGCTTTGAGAGCCTTATTGATAGCTCGAGGCTGACATTAAACGTCCTCAGGTCACGGTTATTTATTCCGATTATTCTACTTTCGACAAGAAGCGCCTTTTCTAAGTCCTCTTCATCATGAACCTCTACTATGGCATTCATACCCAATGAGTGAGTCAACTCTAATAGCACTGCAAGCATATCAATATTGAGCACGGAAGCAATGAGAAGAACCGCATCCGCTCCATAAAGCCTTGCCTCATGAATCTGGTAGGGGTCTATTATAAAATCCTTTCTTAGAAGAGGCGTCTCGACGGCATTCCTAACATTAATAAGGTGTACCAGGTCGCCTTTAAAAAAATCCCTATCCGTGAGGATAGAGATTGCAGAAGCCCCGCCTTCCCTATATCCCCTTGCAATGTCAGTTGGATTAAAATTCTCCCTTAAAATCCCTTTTGAAGGAGAAGCGCATTTTATCTCCGCAATGATCTTTACTTTTCCATTCGGCTCAATGGCTTTAAAAAAATCTTTAGGAGGTTGAGCTTCTTCAATTTGAGAAGAGATAAGCTCTAATGGATAATTTTTTTTTGCCTTTTCGACCTCAATTTTTTTATTTTGGATAATCCTATCGAGAATCATTTTTATAACTATTTAACCACAAGGCTATAATTCGGTAGAGACGCAAAATTTTGCGTCTCTACAAGTTCTTCCGAATTCTGGATTCTGGATTCTGGATTCTGGCTCCTGAGTCTACTTTAAAACTAATACTTCTACTTCGTGCCTAGTGGTTGATACAAAATAGGTTTCAGCCGTCACTCCAGCTTCTTGTAAACTTAATTAGTTCGTTAAGCTTACTTAAAGCCCTTTTGGTGTCTATTGACTCTTCCGCCTTTGCGATTGCCTCCTTTATATCGGAAGCGGCTCCGGCAACCAAAATCGCCGCAGCAGCATTCAAAACAGCGATCTCTCTTTTTGCCTCTCTTTCCTCACCCTTAAGAATCGAAAGCAGAACTTGACCGTTTTCTCTTGCATTCCCCCCTTTTAATTCTTCGAGCTTCCTTCTTTTAAATCCCAAATCCAGAGGTTCAAACTGATGTGTTTTTACCATTCCGTCTTTAAGCTCAGCTACCTGAGTTTTTCCCGTTACGGTTATTTCATCAAGGGAATCCGAACCATGGACAACCATAGCTCTCATAAATCCCAGGTTCCTAAGCACCTTTGCTATAGGATTTAATAAAACCTCGGCATAGACACCAATCACCTGGTGCTTAACCCCTGCCGGATTCGTGATAGGACCCAGGACGTTAAAAATAGTTCTTATGCCAATATCCTTTCTAATCTGAGAGATGTTTTTCATCGCAGGATGGTAAACAGGAGCAAAGAGAAATGCGATTCCTACCTCATTTAAACACCGCTCTGCTCCGCTTGGAGAAAGATTTATATTAACCCCCAACTCCTCTAGGACATCCGCGCTCCCTACACGACTCGATACCGACCGATTTCCATGCTTTGCAACACAAACACCGGCTCCTACTGCGATAAACGAAGCTACAGTTGACACATTAAACGTCCCCTGCTGGTCGCCGCCAGTACCGCAGAGGTCAACAACGACCGAATCGTTGGGTTTTATTTTTGTTGCCTTACTTATCATCACTTTAGCAGCGCCAGTGATTTCGGAAATGGCCTCCCCTTTCATCCTGAGCCCAACAAGAAAAGCAGCCATCTGGCTCGGTGTTGCCACACCCTCCATCATTTCTTGAACTACTTCAGCCATCTCCTCTTCCTGAAGGTCTATGCGCTCCACTACTTTAGCTATTGCTTCCTTTATCATACTTAAGCTCCCCTTTGTCGACAGCGACTCGTATCCTGTCTAAAATCCCGTTTACAAAAGCTCCCGATTCCTCCGTGCCGTATTTTTTTGCGAGTTCAACAGCCTCGTTAATGGTAACAGGGGGAGGAATATTCATCAAGTATGCCAGTTCGTAAATTGCCATACGCAGTATATTCCTGTCTATTTTCGACATTCGAGAAAGCCGCCAGTGCTTGGAATAGCGATTGATAATACCATTAATGCCATTCATATTTTCACAGACTCCAATAATAAGGCTGTCAGCAAATCTTCTTACCTCATCTTCTAAATCGATTTCTTTTGTCGTCCAGAAAAGCTCGATTATTTCTTCAAGTATTAGAGAATTAGGGGAGGACTCTTTCAAAGTGTCATATTGGTATAAAAATTGGAGTGTAAGCTCCCTAGCACGTCTCCTCTTGCCCATAACTGATAAAGATCTATTTCTTCCGAGAAAGCTGTTTTATAAGGTTTGCCATCTCGATTGCAGAAAGAGCGGCTTCGCCACCGCGATTTCCAGCCTTTGCGCCAGCTCTTTCAATTGCTTGCTCAAGCGTTTCTGTGGTAACTACACCGGAGGCAACAGGAATACCAAATTGAAGACCGAGTGCAGATAGCTCTTTTGTAACTTGAGAAGCGAGGTAATCAAAATGAGGGGTTTCTCCTCTAATAATTGCTCCTATAGCAATTATCGCATCATATTTATTCGAGCCTGCCGCTGTTTTTACGCCAAACGGAATTTCAAACGATCCCGGAACTTTTATTATATCAATATCAGGCTCGGAGGCATTGTGTCGTAATAGAACATCCAAAGCGCCTTCAACCATTTTATCTGTTATAAAGCTATTAAATCTACTCACTACTATTGCAAATTTGAGCCCTTTTGCATCGAGCTTTCCCTCAAAATGAGGCATCTTCTCCTCCGCAATTAGTCTACCATTGAAAGCAAGTGTCCGAGTTTGTCTTTCTTTACCTTTAAGTACCTGGAATTCCTTTCAGTAGGAGGAATTTCTATAGGAACCCTCTCCACTATCTGAAGCCCAAAACCTTCAAGACCTTTTACCTTTCTGGGATTATTCGTAAGAAGCCTCATTTTTCTCACACCAAGGTCAAGAAGGACCTGTGCGCCAATTCCATAATCTCTAAGATCCGGTTTAAAACCAAGGGCTTCGTTTGCTTCCACCGTATCAAATCCGTTTTCCTGAAGCGCATATGCCTTAATTTTGTTAACCAAACCAATTCCCCTTCCCTCCTGACGCATATAGAGAATAACTCCCATACCCTCTTTCTCGATTATACGCATGGCTTGGCGAATCTGTGGGCCGCAATCGCACCTCAGGGAGCCAAATACATCGCTTGTAAGACACTCAGAATGCACCCTCACCAAAATACCTTCCTCAGGGTTGATCTCACCTTTTACAAAAGCCACGTGATGCTGCGGATCAATGTCACTTTCATATACTATTACCCTAAAGTCACCGTATACTGTAGGAAGAGAAGCAGAGGCCGCTCTTCTCACAAGACTCTCGGCTCTAAGACGATAGCTGATAAGATCCGCAATTGTTGCGATTATGATTCCGTGTTGCTCGGCAAACCTTTCTAGATCGGGAAGCCTTGCCATATCCCCATCGTCTTTCATTATCTCACAAATTACCGAAGCTGATTTGAGCCCTGCAAGCCTTGCAAGATCAACAGAACCCTCAGTATGACCCGCCCTTACAAGGACTCCACCACGCCTGGATATAAGGGGAAATACATGACCAGGACGGATAAAATCCTCAGGCTTTGATTCTTGAGAAATCGCAAGACGAATGGTAGAGGCACGATCATAAGCCGAGATCCCCGTGGTAATCCCAAGCCTTGCATCAATGGGAATTGTAAAAGCCGTATACTGAGGGACAGGATTATTTTCAGGTTTTATCGGTTGGAGACCCAGTTGATCAGCCTTTTCCTGTGTAATGGCAAGACATATAAGCCCTCTGCCGTTCTTTGCCATAAAATTTATTATTTCAGGACTTGCAAATTCCGCAGCAACTACGAGATCTCCTTCGTTCTCTCTATCCTTGTCATCAACAAGGATCACCATTCTTCCATTTTTTATTTCCTCTATAGTTTGTTCAATAGAGCAAGTAGCCATATTACCTTTTCTCTCTGATAAAATTGTTCTAGAAACGACTCTAGTAGAGTTAAATAATAAGCAACACAATAATTTTGTCAAATACAATAGAGCGGTACAGAAAGGCTTTTATATGCTTAAATCAATTACGGTTTCTTCCTTCAATAAAGCCATAAAGAACTTGACTTTTTAATGCCAGTATGTATGGTTTCAAATAAAAACCAATCAGGAGAAATTGCATGGAAATTGACTTTCAAATAAAGACAAAGGATGACGAATGGGAAGATGAGGACGAAGAATTGGAGGATGAAGACGAGGAAGATGAGGAAGACTTATTAGATGAAGATGAAGAATGGGATGAGGAAGACGAGGAAGAGGATTTTAATAATTAGTAATACGACCTGAGCCAGAGATTGTAACTAAAATGCTTTATCCAAACCTTGTAATGATTTAGCTTCGTTATTAAAACAGAACTTTCAAGCAGACAGAAGAATTTCGATACTACTTTGATTGAAACCCTTGTGCCCAGGGCCGGACTCGAACCGGCACGGGGTTGCCCCCGAGGGATTTTAAGTCCCTTGCGTCTGCCTATTCCGCCACCCGGGCATTTAAGAAACAACTGTAGTTTTACCAAAATTTCTTTAAGATTTCAAATATCTCTTTTCAATTGCAGATTTTGTACATCTGACTACGGAATAATGTAGAGACGACCCGACGGGTCGTCTCTACGATAGATTATATTCTCACAAAATGAGGCGGCGCCCGGATTCGAACCGGGGTATTGCGGTTTTGCAGACCGCTGCCTTACCACTTGGCTACGCCGCCTTATTTAAAAAGATTAGGGTTAAGTAATCTAACTTACGCATTAATCAGCAGTAATTAGGTTAGTAGTTTGACCGAATTTTGTTAGGTTTTCAAGATGAATATAAACTTTTCCCAGATCCGTAATACGATTCATAGAAATGTTGATAAATAAGGTCACATTTCTCTTGATAAATATCAGGGGTATAACTCCTAGGAAGTTCCTCATCGAAGATAGTACGGATAGTAATTAGAACGTCAGCCCTTGTCTGTTGCCTTTTTCTCCAGTCTAGGACAAGTTTCTCTCTCTTTAGCACTTCTAACAACTTTTTAGCTGTGTTTTTCACCTGCTTCTTTTCCTTGCTGGTCAAATCCGGTTTGTTAAGCAAATCAAAAATTGCCAGTTCTTCCTCTGACAAATTCTCAGCTATCACCCTTTTTTCTTCCTCATTTAATTCCTTAGCAAAGATAAGTAGCTTCTCAAAGAATATTTCTATGTTAATGGCTCCTTCATTATACTCATCTATCATCTTCTGGAATTTTTCCATAAGATTTATTCTTGACCTGTTTAACCTTACCATTTTAGTGAGTTTGCTTCTCATTGCCCCTTTTAATCTTTCTGTCTCTATGTGCTTTTTCCCTTCTACAAAATGCCTTTTTAATGCCTCGAAATCTATTCGACTTAAATCTATTTGATTACTATAAGGTCCTACTGGTTCTCTTATAATATAACCCTCTGCTTCTATAGATTCATCTAGCAATTTTTCAATCTTGTCCCTAACCTCCGATATATCCACCTCAGGAGAGATTGACCTAATCTTGCCAGCAATAATACTGAACAATATGCACGCTTCGCTAAATCTCCTTGCTTCCGGATCAGGAAGAATCGCTTTATATAACTGTCCTATATTTGAGGACATCGAGAGATAGCTTCTCTTTGATTCCTCATCCGCTAAAATTGCATCTACGGCGTCATCCAGGAGTTTGATACGCTCAAACTTCTGAGACTCCATGATTTTATGTATATCAATACCTTTTTCTTTACAAAATGACTCAGCTTCAGTAATAGCAGCTTCAAGCTCTTTGATAAGCTCGTTTTTGGGTTTAACTGGGGTTTCTCCTTCTTTTATACCTCCGCCACTGGCAGACCCATATATAGCTAATGCCCTTTGTAAGTCTCTAAAAACACCGACATAATCCACTATCAAGCCATTGGGCTTATCCCTGAAAACCCTGTTCGCCCTTGCTATAGTCTGCATTAGGGTGTGATTCCTCATAGGTTTGTCGAGGTAGATTGTGGAGAGAGGTTGAACATCAAAACCAGTCATCCACATAGCACAGACAAAAACAATCCTGAAGGGGTTATCGGGGTCTTTAAATTTTTCTGCAAGGTCTTCCATCACCATCCGTTTTCGGTGTTTTACTATATCGAGTCCTAATTGTTTAAATCTCTCCTCCTCGTTTTGCTCGCCGCTTACCACAACAGCCATATCCGTTTCTTTCATAAACTTTATTCTATCCTGTAGAGACGCGATTAATCGCGTCTCTACAACGGACAATTGTTCTTTCAGACTTTCAATCTTCTTCTTCCAGTACTTTTGAACCTTATCATACATCTTTACTGCGGTTGGCTTATCAATAGAAACCACCATTGCCTTACCCTTATAACCACGGCTCATGAAGTGTGAAACAATGTCCTCTGCAATTTTTTCAAGACGGTCATCTCTAGTAATAATGTGATATTCTCTTGAAAACTCGCGCTCAAGCTTTCTCTCTTGCTCTTCATCAAGAATCGCCTCTTCTATGATTCTCTCCAGGTCTTCATTCAAATCCTCGTTCTTTAGCTGAACCTCAGGAATTCTATTTTCATAGAAGAGGGGAACAGTGGCTTTATCATCAACGGATTGTTTAAAGTTGTAGATACTTATATAGTCGCCAAAGGTCTTTCTTGTAAGCTCCTCTCCAACCATCAAAGGAGTTCCAGTGAATGCGATGAAAGCCGCATTAGGCAAAGCTGTCCTCATATTCATTGCAAGCGTATCGTATTGCGTCCTATGGGCTTCGTCGGTTATTACGATAATGTCGGACCGCTTATTTAATACAGGGTAGAGACGACCCGGCGGGTCGTCTCTACTGAATTTGTGAATCAGGGTAAAAATATGGCGATGGTTTTCTCTTAAAAGTTGCTTCAGATGTTCACGGTTTTCTGCTTGAGTCTTTTCTTCTGTAACTGCCCCAACACTTAGAAAATTCCCATAAATCTGTTCATCTAGTTCTTTCCTATCCGTAACGATTAAAAACGTGTAATCCCCTTTAAACTTTCTCAGTATTTTCTGTGAGAAAAATATCATGGAAAAACTCTTTCCACTCCCCTGAGTGTGCCAGAAAACCCCCAACTTGCCTTGATTATCATTTATATTCTTGAATGACTGAATGGCATTATTTACACCCATGTATTGGTGATTCTTTGCGATGATTTTAATTAATGGAACGCTTGTGTTCTGAAATAGAATAAAATTTTCCAGTATGTCTAAAAAGTTATGTTTCTCACATGTGCCTTTAATAATTGTATCGAGTGAAACAATCCCCTCTTCACCTTCGCTGTTTATCTTCTTCCATTCGCTTAAGTGCTCGTAGTCAGCGGTAATTGTTCCAATCCGGCTTTCAGAGCCGTTGGAAAGAATAGTAAAGGCGTTATACCAGAAAATCTGGGGAATTGTGGTTTTATAGTCTCTAAAGTTGTTTCTATAAGCGTTTTCGAGTCTTTTGTGAGTGGCTTTAAGCTCAATAAATATAAGAGGCAAACCATTCACAAAACCTATAAGGTCTGCTCGGCGTTTATACATCTCGCCATTTACCCAAAACTGAGAGGCCAAAAAGAAGTCGTTGTTTTCAGGGTTGTCAAAATCTATAACTTTAACGGTTTCTACCTCTTCATCACCGTATTCATTCCTTATGGCAACCTTTACACCGTCTTTGAGCATTTTATGAATTTGGCTATTGGCAACAACAGGGTTCAATGAGCTACGGTCTCTGGTTAGCTCCTCAACCGCAAGGTCAATTGCTTGCGGTTGCAGAGTAGGGTTAAGTCTGAACAGAGCATCCTTTAACTTTGGAACCAGAACAACATCGGAAGGTGTTTCCCTTCCTAGTGTGCCACTTTGTCCGAATTTTTCATAAAAACAGGTCCGTTGCTCGTATCCGAGTGATTGAAAGATTTCTATGCTGGGGAGTTCAATAAGTTGGGATTCATTATAACCATTCATTTAGCTGATTTTTTTATACAGCAAGTTCAGTTTCTATTTCTTCAGATATATTTTCACTTGCTTTAATATCCAACCATCTAAGTATTGCCAAATATCTAATAGTTTTAGCTAGTTCTGATCTATCGTAAGCAGGCTTACGTCTCTGCTTCCATTCAAGAACAGCATTTAAGACATCATTCTCAGTCGGTTTTACACCATCTTTTCTTTTTAATTCTGAATATGCAAAATGTACCGTTGCAGCTATTTCTGCTTGTTTTGTGTTCAGGCGGCAAAAGAGATCCACTAACTTTCCTATAATATCTTCATTGGATTCTATTTCTTTTTTATAAATATTCCTTGCGTCTTTAAAAGTATCTCCTACTTTAGTCATAAACATATTTCCAAATTTTTCTTCTTTAATAAGACCATTGTTTACTAATTTTGTTAACTTAGCTTTTAACTGAGAAGAAAAGGGACCATAACTGCTACGTTTATATTCTAAGCCAGTTTCTAAACCTAAAAGCGTTCCGAAGTAAGAAATCTTTTGAAAAGCCGTTCTTCCTACAGGCCAGTGATAAGGAATGTTTTCAAGCCTTCTTAATACCTCTACTATAGATATAAATCCAGGTTCTATCTTGGATTCAGGTCTTTTATTTTGCTCTACTAACTGTGCTTCGCGTGGCTCAGAGAAAAATTCAGGATTTAACTTGCCAATCGGTGTTCCATAAGGCGCATATAGCTCGACAGGAATTTCTAACCTCTTTAGATAACGGTATAAGGTAGGGCCAACAATATCCCAATTTAATTCCCCTAATCCGCAGCCAAGGGGAGGAACCGCTATTGAGGTAATACCCCACTCTTTATAATACTTTTCCAAATACTTAAGCCCTTCTTCTATATCCGAGAGTTTTGATACAGAACGCCAATCCTGCTTCGTCGGAAATAGTAATATCCAGGGAGTTATCACTCGTTTATATAAATAAGGCTTTCCTAAGTGGACTTCCCCTCGCTTACACCTTATCACATAATCCTCATACATTTCGGGGAATCTTTTCTTAAATTCCAAAGCAAGCCCTTTGCCCATTACGCCTACGCAATTCACAGTGTTGACTAATGTCTGGGTATTAGATTTAAAAATATCTCCAACAAGCACCCTTACTTTTCGTCCAGACATTATTAAGTTCCCCATTTGAACAATAAATCGTTGTTAATAGAAATTTTGTCGTGAAGCGAAGAGCCTTCTAATAAAACTTTTACTTTCTCACGACTTTCATTGCATGATACATAAACGCCAACAATAAAGTTTGAAGGAACAAAACTAGGAACAGCACCTCAGCGCATACCGCAGACTTGCGTTTGGAGTATTCAATAGGGTTAAGATGTGTCCAATTTTCAGCAAAAATCAGTTCTTTATCCAGATTATCTAACTCTTTGGGTGACTAAAACCTTGCATAGTTACTTGATGCGTTCATATCAGAAATAACAACATTTGTAGCATTTAGGATTTTCGGATCTATAATCAAGATGCATATCACTTTATGCAAATCCTTCCTTTTATACATCATAGCATTTCTTGGATTAAAATATAAGTTTGCATAATCGTGTAATTTTCCTCCGCCTGGTATTTGTTTACTCTTTCTCAGCTCCTGGACAATTGGGTCATGAATCACATTATGCTTTAACTTTTGAGCCTTATTATGGCAAAGTATGCCATTTTTGATAATCGAAGGTAAGATAAATTATTTAAAACCTCTGTGGGTGGAAAATTTCACCGGAGAACAAGTTATCTGAAAGTGTTTCTCTACCTAGTGTGCTATTTTTTCCGAATTTTTCATGAAAACAGTTTCGATACTCGTAGCCGAGGGATTGGAATAGCTCGATGGCGGGGAGTTCAACTAAAGAAGATTCAGAGTAATTTTTCATCTTTAATACCGATAAGTAATTTATCAATAAATATAAAATACAGCTTGATACTACATCTCTTAGTGATTATAATAATATTAGCCTCATCTGCCACGCGTAGAAAGAGATCAATCGCCGTCCTAAAAAAGACGGCGATTGCATTTTACCTCTCTCTTTTTTCATACTTTTTTCTTAAATTTCTTCTTCTCGATTCTCCATCCACATGAAAAGCCGTTATGAGGAAGTAGATTTCTTGATACCTATATCTAATAGTCCTTTTTTCTAGAACGATAGCATAGTCAAAGTCTTCAAGCCAAAGATATGTACGCAGATAAGCACCAGCTTCCTTGAAATCCCAAACTTTAACTGCTTTGTCATCGGCATTAAATATAATGGGGACACACCAATTTAAACGTTCGGCTCGCCTATTGTCTAATAGTCTATCTCCTGTTGTGGAATCTTGTGTTGTGATTAAGTGCCAGAAAGCCTCTTCGTAGACACTATCCTCTAATTTACGCCGATCCCACCAAATTTCTTTCCCATTAAAAGTTGGTTTTGTTTGCTTAAAGTCCTTTTCAAATATTTTATAAAGTTTTGCAACCACCTCATTCCATTCACCATCAACCGAAACAATATCAGGCAACCAGTCTGGCTTTTCACCCACTATTGAACCTCCAAGGCATCCCAACGAAACAAATTCACTTTGTTTTCCCGTAATAATGTCGTACGGGTAAGTTCATAACCAGACCGTTTTCTTACTCGCTCAACTAGGGCTAGTTTAGCAGAGCTATCGGTTAAACCACGATTAACATAGGAAATAGCACCGATCATCAAGTCTGCTATCTGCATTATTTCCACTTCGTGGGATCGAACCGTTTGGACTCGTTCAATAATTTCTCTTGAAAAATCATACATATTGTTACATAGCACATCATGGAGCTTTGTAACCTTAGCGGCTCCATGTGTATCCTTAATGTCCAAATAAATTCGGTATTTAGACTCCGGATTAAAGATCACCTTGAGCATTTCAAAGTACATCTTGTAATACCATTCATCATGACTCTGTCTAAAAACCTCATGCCGTAGTTTGGACTTATCAGGCACAATCAGCGCCCGGAAATGAAGATCATCGTCATCGAAAAAGTAGTCCACTAAATTTAGATAAAACTCTAGTTTAGCGGGTGAGACCTTCGTCCACTTGATCTCAAAATCAGGCTTCAAACTATGATCTCTTTTGATTTCTCTAATACGAATAGAAATTTCACGGACTTTTTCAATAGGACACCACACAGCACCCAGAACCATGACCTTCTGGTGATCGTTTTCCATATGGCAGCTTTCATCGCAATAGATATTGAATGGCTGGCTCATTCAATGACTCCCCCCGTTACTATATCCAATTCCTCAACATCAATCTCCCCACTAATCAATTTAGGCAATATAAGGTCACGAGTGCGTTGTAGGATTTGTTGTTTCTTGGCTACCGTGAATAATTGGTCTAGTAAAGGTTCTATTAAATTATCAAACTTTGAGCCAAGCTCATAAGGTGGAATCAAGATAGGTAAGGATTTTACTCCTTCCTGATTAATACCAGGCTGTGCAGCATTAGCATTCAAATTTTTAATCTTTTCCGTCATCCAATCTTGGTCTAGCCAAAAGTATAGATAATTTTGATAGACTTCCTCACGCATTCTTAAAATGAAAACATGTTCGTTAATACAACAATTGTCATGAGGAAACCCATCTCTGAACATGGTTTTTCTACCAATTTGGGCACCATCTTTATAAAGTAAGACATCTTTATGCTTAACAATTCCACTTTTCATTTGACTAAAGAAATCTACAGATACGTACTTCTCTTTAGAATAATCGTACTTCCCCAGTCCAATAATATTTTCTGCACCGATACTTGGGACACCTTCTTTAATTTCACCAACACCCCCTTTAGGTCTTCTTCCAGATTCGATACTTTTTAGCACTTCACCCAACCTCCTCACCTCCCACCCATCAGGTATTCTGTTTTGTTGTAGAGACATGCCATGGCATGTCTCTACAGGTATTTCAACCATCTTCACCTTCTCATGTCCTGGGAAACGGAAATTAACAAACCATTCTCTGTATATGGCTTGTGCCATTTCTTCTAAAATCTTTATACGGCGGGTGTTGTTTTCGATAAGGTCGTCGTATACGGAAAGGATTGAGGCGATTTTGCGTTGAGTCTTTAGGTCAGCATGATATTCAATTTGGTGATTTCTTAAAAATTCAAGACTAACAAATGGCTGTGCCGAGCCAGTTCTACAATTTTTTATTTCATTTTGAAACCTGGGACTGATTACATAATAGAATAGATACCTATTATTGATTTTAGATGGATTTGGTTTAAAAAGGGCAACATTCTTAATACTAAATTCCTTATCAGTTGTAATAAAGGCGGCCTCCCCAAGAGAAGCACCTATGTGAGCAAACAATATATCGGCTTTTCTAGGGTTTGACCTTGCAATAACTTTCAGGTGGTCTTCATAACTAATGTATTCACAATTTTCAAAATCAATAATACCAGCGACGATTTCTTTTGCTTTTATGAATGGGACACCACTTTTTAGAGTCTTGGGCGTGTCGTGTGTTCCATCTGTGACTAAGTAGCAAACGTCACTTAACGAAGAAGTTAGCATATTCTTTTTAGCCAAACTTATTTCTCCAACAACTTTGTTATGTGCTCTGCAATCTTTTCTTCTAGTTCCCTTGCTTCGAGGTTTAATCTTTGAAGTTCCTCGTTCAACTCTTCCAACTTTTCATAAAAATCAAAACCATCCTCTTTCTTCTCAGTCACTCCTACATAACGACCA
>JACPIY010000001.1:0-27703 GCA_016187835.1 Deltaproteobacteria bacterium
ACCTCGAAACAAGGATTTCTCGTGGAATTTATCCTGAGCCGAGTCGAAGGACTCGAAATGACAAACTCAGCATCGGATTGCTTCGTCGCGGAGTCCACCCTGAGCACATTCGCGGAGCCTGCACTGAGAGAATCGAAGTGCTCAGTGTAAACTCTGCCGAAGGGCTCCTCGCAATGACCAAAGCAAACGTCTGTGTTTACATGACGACACTCTGCTGCTTGCTGCAGGGTTTTTCATCTGGTTTGAGTGGTGGTAACGAAAATTGACCCGATTGATTATCTTGTGTATTTTAAACCCTTAAATTTAGAAATTTGACTTCTTCCTTAAAATCTATTTCATGATAAGCAGACTGTTGTCTGGAGAATATTTAGCTCCAGTAGGAGCTTATGTTGTTGTTATATCTCTAATCGCACTGACGAGAAAGTTTTTGCCTTCGGACATTGTCTTTCTCTTTGCCGCGGTTTTGATGTTCGTAGTGCCGTTTATAATGAAGAGCGAGGTAAGGGGGCTTAGCTGGAATCTGCGCGGTGTGCTTTTAGGTCTTGTTATATCGGTTATTATTCTTTCTCTATACGTGCTTGTTATTCGTAAGCCCTTCGACCTCAGTAAAGTTTCCTACTCGCTTATTATAGTGCACCTTTTGCTCGTAGCCATTCCGGAGGAGGTTTTCTTTCGTGGCTACCTTCAAGAAAAAATCGGTAATAATTTAATGGGAATATTGTTGGTCAGTTTGCTCTTTGCCATCGGACACATTATTACCAGATGTCTGTTTGGGGGATGCAGCGGGAGCGGCTATGCGCAAGCGCTACTTACGTTTTTTCCCTCAATTGTTATGGGCTATGTGTATCTCATCTCAGGGACGCTCTGGGCAAATATCTTGTTTCATTTCCTTGCCAATGTTGTGTACGTGGCTACAGGAGGGCTTTAATCCAATTTAACTTGAGTTCGATATAGTTTTTCAAAAGCAATATATTGGGTAAAGTAGCAACGAGCAAGCCTGCCCTGAGCAGAGTCGAAGGGACTCGTTGCCTACCCGGTACGGGATAAAAAATGGGTAGTCCACCAGTCTTGCTGGTGGGCGCAAATTACTTCGAGCTCACGTTAATTTCTCTCCCTTAAGAGAAATGCTTCTAAAATGCTATAGCACTGCTTTCTTGATAGGCTTTTTGCAAGTAATATATTAAACGATATGGATATAGTCAGAATCGGTCTGGGCCAGATTGACGTATGTGTTGGAGATTTAGATGGGAATCTAAAAAAGATTCTCGAATATTTAGAGATTGGAAAAAATCTGGGCATGGATATTTTGTGCTTTCCTGAGCTTGCCATAACGGGTTATCCCCCGGAGGACTTACTGCTCAAGCCGAGTTTTATACAGGATAATTTAGAGATTCTTGATAGGGTCAGGGAGGCTTCACAGTCAATTACTGTGGTCGTTGGCTTTGTGGATAGAGGCGAGGACATATATAACGCCGCCGCGATAATACACAACAAAGAGTTAGTTGATATTTACCACAAGCGTTACCTTCCAAACTACGGGGTCTTTGATGAAAACAGGTATTTTCAATCCGGGCTTTGCGCTCCTGTCTATAAACTTGGCAATTTAATATTCGGAGTAAATATCTGTGAAGACATCTGGTATCCCGGGGATCCAACAAGAGAGCAGGCACTACTGGGGGATGCTCGGATAATTATCAATTTATCCTCCTCTCCCTATTATGCTTCAAAGGTCGGCTCAAGAGAGCGAATGCTTTCAACGAGGGCATCGGACTATTCGGTGATAGTGGTTTTCTGTAACCTTGTGGGAGGACAGGATGAACTCGTATTTGACGGGCATAGTGTCGTAATAGGCGAGAGAGGAGAGGTGATAGCCCGCGCCTCTGGATTTAAAGAAGAACTCCTTGTCGTAGATATAAACGAAAATCGGGTTTTTCGTTCACGCCTCCATGACCCAAGAAGAAGAAAAGAGAAATACGCTCTTGGAGTTGAATCTAAAAAGGCTCACGTGGTCAAAATTAACCAAACAAAGCATAAGAAGAATTCTCGTCCCCGGATTACTCCAAAGGTAGAAAATTTCCTCGGTGTGGAGGACGAGGTGTTTAGTGCGCTTGTCCTAGGAACGCGAGACTATGTTATAAAAAACGGTTTTAAAAGGGTTGTAGTGGGGCTAAGCGGTGGGATTGATTCATCGCTTGTTGCGGCAATCGCCACCGAGGCTTTGGGAAAGGAAAACGTTGTAGGGGTTTCAATGCCGTCCAGGTACAGCTCTCAAGGAAGTATCACGGATGCCGAAATCCTCGCTAAAAACCTAGGTATTGAGCTTCTTAATGTTTCTATCGAGAAGGCGTTTGACACTTATCTTGATGTGGTTTCTCAGGTCTTTCTAGGAAAGAAACAAGACGTAACCGAAGAAAACCTCCAGGCAAGGATTCGTGGAAATATTCTTATGGCGCTCTCTAACAAATTCAAATGGCTTGTGCTTACGACGGGAAATAAGAGTGAAATGAGCGTAGGATACTGCACCCTCTACGGTGACATGGCCGGGGGATTTGCCGTGATAAAGGACGTTCCAAAGACGCTCGTTTATCGTCTTGCAGAGTTTTTTAACAGGTCTAAGGGAAAAGAAGTAATACCTAAATCGGTTTTACAAAAACCGCCCTCTGCGGAGCTGAAACCCGACCAGAAAGACACGGATTCCCTTCCCCCTTACGAGGTCCTTGATCCCATTCTCAAGGCTTATGTAGAGGACGATTTAAGCGTGGAAGAAATTACTGCCCTAGGTTTTCAGGAGAATCTTGTTAAGCGAGTAATACGAATGGTGGATTTGAATGAGTATAAACGCAGGCAGGCACCTCCGGGAATAAAAATAACAACGAGAGCCTTTGGCAAAGACCGTCGTTTTCCGATAACAAACCTTTATAGAGAGTAAATTGGTTTTTTCTTGGGTTCTGATTTATTAAAAGGCTGAGAGTACCTAAGCCAGCAGTCATAGAGGGTGACCGGTCTCTCGCCCAAATAGAATGTATTGCATAATGGACTATGTAAGGAACGCATATATGCGTTCCTTACAATTCACTGACTAATTATTCTTGCTTCCCATTTACTGAAATGATAACCTTTTTAAGAAGGTACAGGAATATGGCAAAGTTCGGGGAAAATTATTGCTGGACGATTAAGGATGACCCTTCGGTGTGTCCTTTTATTAAACCCGGTGAAGAACATCTTTTAGGTGACCTTGAAAGACGTAATAGGGAAAAGTGTATCGAATGTGAGGAACTTAGGAATGATTTAAAAAAAATGGCAGATGAAAAAGGTAATTTTTTCCAGGCATTTCAGACAATTCTCGATGAGTCTTCAAAAAGAGAACAGACAATAATTAGGTACGGGAGATCCCTCGAAATCAAAGAAGAGATGTTTGATATGCTGGTTCATCTCTCAACCTCCCTTAAACTAGTGTTGGACGTTGATGAAATACTTTATAAAGGTCTTGTAGCATTTACAATGGGCAGTAGCTTTGGTTTTAATCGGGCTATTGCTCTACTTGCCGGTAATAAGAAGCTCAAGGGTTATTTTGCCATAGGGCCTAAGGATCAGGAAGAAGCTCTTTTTATATGGAAGGAACTTACCGAAAAGAATCTTACCGTACAGGACCTCCTTAGATTCTCACCACATATATTTAGTAAAGAAAAGGAAAAATTCAGTAAGATTCTCGAAAGATTAGAGTTTAATCTAAGTGAAGAGCTTTTTAAAAATGTCTTCAAGGCTGAAACGATACTCAGAGTTTCACCGGAAGATGAGATGCCCTCTGCCCTTCGTGATTTCTACCGGGGCACGCCTTTTTGGGTGATTCCGTTCTTTTCTCACCTTAAGCGTCTTCTTGGAGTGATCCTCCTTGATAATTTTCTTACAAGAAAAGAGGTATCGTCGGAGGAAATGAGGGTTATGGAGATTTTTGCCACTGAGATTTCGCTTGCGCTTGAGAGGGGACTTACTTATGAAGAACTCGAAGAAAAGGTTGGAACACTCGAAGAAGCAAATGTGAAGCTTAAAGAGCATCAGGAACTTATAATGAAGCTTAGAGCTGAAGCTTCAATCGGAGAGATGGTGCTTCAACTCACACATTCTTTTAAAAACCCCGTGATTGCAATTGGTGGACTTGCATGGGTTTTAAAAAAGAAGACCACTGCTGAAAACACCAATACAAAGTACATGGATGCAATACTTGAGGAAGCCGTAAAGCTCGAAAAAACACTCAAGGATTTTGTGAATTTTGTTAAGACAAGGTATTTGTCGGGCAAGTCACCTTTGGATATTAATAAGGTGGTTGAGCTGTTATATCAAGAAAAAAGAGCGAAAGGGAAACTGCAGGGCGTTAACTTTCATCTAAACCTTGCGAATGATCTCCCGATGATTTTAGGAAATGAGTATCAGCTTTATAACTGCATTGAGAACATAGTGAATAACTCAATTGAGGCGATGCCAGAAGGTGGTGAGCTTTTTTTAGAAACCGAAGCTCAGGATGGATTTGTTTTAGTAGGCATAAAGGACACAGGCCCCGGCATATCGGATGAGGTGATGAAAAACCTTTTTCAACCTTTTTTTACGACAAAAACAATCGGAAGCGGTTTGGGTCTTTATACCTCAAAGGAGATCATAGAAAAAATGGGCGGCAATATTGCCGTTTCATGTGAAAGAGAAAAGGGTTGTAGGGTAACTATAATGTTGCCTATCTCAGAAAAAGGGGGGGGTTATGAACAGGATTTTAGTGGTGGATGATGAGCCAAACGTTAGGCTTGTCTATAAAGAGGTCCTAGGCGACGAAGGGTATGAGGTTTTAGAGGCCGAGTCGGTAAAGGAGACTTTTGATATATTGAACCGCGAGGCGATAGACCTTGTAGTGTTAGATATAAAGCTAAGATCGGAAAGCGGCCTCGATGTGCTTCAGAGGATAACAAAAGAATTTTCAAATATACCGGTGGTCTTGTGTTCCGCTTATGTTTCTTTTCAGAACGACTATACATCTTGGCTTGCCGATAGTTATATCGTAAAGTCAAGTAATCCGGAAGAGCTATTAAAAGAGGTAAAGAGAGTTCTGAGTAAAAGGGGAAAAACTAAATGAAAGCTGTGGTTCTAGCAGGCGGCTTCGGGACAAGGATAAAACCGCTTACATATTCTCTTCCAAAACCCATGCTTCCGCTTGCCGGAAAGCCGATTCTAGAGCACGTAGTAGATGTTTTAAAGAATCACGGAATTACCGACCTTATATTTTTACTCTATTTTCAGCCTGAAGTGATAAAGAATTATTTTGGTGACGGAAGTGCATTCGGAGTAAAAATAAGCTACACGATCCCACTGGAGGATTATGGAACCGCTGGAGCCGTGAAGTTTGGATCGGAGCACTTAAAAGGGGATGAACCTTTTCTCATAACTAGTGGCGATCTTCTTACAGATGTGGATTTAGGGACTCTAATTGACTTTCATAAAAATAGAGGGGCAATGGTTACTATTGGGCTTACCTCTGTGACAGATCCACTACAGTTCGGCATTGTAATCACTGATAACGACGGAAGGGTTGTAAAATTCCTCGAAAAACCCGGTTGGGGCGAGGTCTTTAGCGACTCAGTAAATGCGGGAATCTATGTAATGGATCCTGCCGTTTTTGATTTTATTCCGGGAAAACAACCTTTTGATTTCAGCCACGATCTTTTTCCAAGGCTGCTTAGCGATGGAAAACCGATTTTCGGGTTTTCACTTCGCGGCTACTGGCGCGACGTAGGTGATGCAACCTCGTATCTACAGGCAAATATGGATATTTTGGCGGGGAGAGTAGGGGTCAGAGGTTCGGGTAAAAGGCTCGACATTGTAGGCAAGGATATCTGGCTTGGCAATAATGTGGACATAGCGCCGGATGTTGAGCTTCAGGGGACAGTAATAATTGGAGAGGGCGTAAAAATAAGGGGGAAAGCCCAAATAAGGGATTCAATTATAGGTGATCGCTCGGTAGTTCTTAAAAACTCAAAAATTATAAATAGCATTCTCTGGAATGACACTTATATTGATGAAAACTCCAATATTGAGGGAAGCGTTATTTGTTCAAACGTGAAGATCGGAAAGGAAGTCCATATTGAGCCTGGCGTAGTAGTTTCGGAGAACTGCTCTATTGATAACGGAGCAGTAATTAAAGAAGGAGTTAAGATCTGGCCAAGCAAAGAGGTTGAATCAGGGGCTATAGTGTCGTCCAACGTCATTTGGGGAGAGAGATGGAGAAGAAGCCTGTTTGAAGAATCAAAAGTGACCGGGCTTTCAAACTTTGAGCTTACACCTGAATTTGCGGCAAAACTCGGTGCGGCGTTTGCGTCTTTTCTTCCAAGAGGCTCTTCGGTTCTTATGGGAAGGGATACTTACAGGGCTCCCAGAATGATAAAGCGGGCCTTTGTTGCAGGGGTTCTTTCTGCTGGTGTGAATGTGAAGGATTTAAAGGCAATTCCGATTCCGATTCTTCGCTATAAGCTTCAGACGTTTGGTGAAGTAGGAGGGGTTTATTTTAGATACTCTATTGAAAATCCCGAGGTGACCGAAATCCTTTTTTATGACTCAAATGGGTTTGAAACATCGGTGTCATTTGAAAAATCCTTTGAGAGGATATTTCAGCGTGAAGACTTTCGACGTGTTTCTGAAGGAGCCGTGGGTAGAATTTCAGACTTAAGCGGCATAGTGGATTTTTACAGAGAGGGATTTATAAATGCCATAAAAAGAGAAAGCATAAAAGAAAAGAAATTTAGAATAGTTGTGGATTTCTCATTTGGTTCCTCCTCGGAGTATTTCTCATCTATTCTTAGCGAGCTTGGGTGCGAGGTGATAAGCCTCAATGCCTATGCCGTAGAACATGGAAACGGGGTTGATGCAGACCGAGCGCTTGAGCTCCTCTCAAAAATCGTAAAGGCTACGGATGCAAGAGCGGGATTTTGGCTTGACCCATGGGCTGAGAGACTTTACCTTGTGGATGAGGCAGGAAGGATTTATAAGGATATGGATTCACTTTTCCTTTTGTTTCACCTTATTTTAAAAGCTGAAAACTCTGGCGTTATTGCGTTTCCTCTTTTTGTCCCCTCCCATGTCGAGAAGGCTGCCAGGGAAAACGGCTTTAGCATAAAAAGAACCAAAAACAGCGTTCGAACGCTCTCTGAATCAGTAAGAGATAGGGACGTAAAGGTTGTATGCTTCCCAGACGGAAGGTTTATATTTACTGAGTTTCAAATTGCCTACGACGGAATGTTTGCACTGGCCAAAACCCTTGAGCTTATGGCAAGGCTTGATGTTAAGCTCTCTGAGGTCTCAAAAGGGATTCCACAGGTCAATTTTCTACATACTACTGTTCCTTGTGCCTGGGAATCGAAAGGCGTAGTGATGAGAAAGGCGTCTCAAGAGGCGCTAGGCAAGAATGCAACGTTTCTCGACGGAGTGAAGATTTCTTTTAACGGTTCCTGGATTCTCATATTTCCCGACCAGTACAGGTCAATTGTTCATTTATATACAGAAGCTAAGTCAGAAAAGGAAGCATCTCTTCTTATTAGTGAATACAAGGAAAAGATAGAGAACTGGGTAAAGGGTTAGCTCAGTTTAATCTAAACCTGGAATCCCAACGTGTATTAATTAAAGTGTGGCTTAAAATATGAGCCTAAATTCTCCATACCGTATATTATCTTTCGTTCTCTCAATAGTTTTCTCTAGTTACTTTATATTTTATTCAATTCAGCCTTACTTTCCCCGCTCAATTCAATATTCTGCATCATACTCAATTCTGGATTGTCCATCGCACTCAATTCACAATTTCCTATCATGCACAGTTCACCATATAACCAAATCAGGGGACAAAGACGGGACCGAAAAGCACTGTTTTTGCTTTCCCCGAAGCTGTCATAACTCTACATCTATAGTTTTTAAATCCTCAACCAACGTATTAGTAGGTAAATACACGACCTATCTATTTCCATTAGAAGAAGATTTTTACTTGAGAGATTTTTATACTAAACTTTCCTGCCGTTCTCCTCCAGTCTTTTTAGGTTAATCTAAAGACAGACCACATTTTTTATATCGCACTTGGGTGTAACTATCTCTATACACAAGAGTTGGATTTTAGTACCTGCCTACGCATTAGGAAGAGAGACCCAAGTAATACCAATTCGATATTGATAGTGCTTAAAAAACTTACCCTTTTGCAAGCTGTGTCACGAGCAAGCCTGTCCTGAGCTTGACGAAGGGACTCGTGACCTACCCGGACGATAAAAAAGAGGGGGTAGTACACCATCTCTTCGATCCTTCGATAGTTCGACAGGCTCACCACTCAGGATTCAGAGCAGGCTTGTTGGTGGACTTCTATAGTGCTCGCCATAAGAACTTCTTCTTGAATGCACCACAGATCGACATAATTGGCATAAAGGAAATTTTATTAAAAAAAGGAGAATAAATATGAAAAGAATATTAATCATTCTCACGTTATTTATTATGGCTGATGCTTCTTATGCTGCTCATACGCTTGAGCCCCTTGGGACGGAGATTACTTCTACACCGCCAAGGAAGAGGTTTTTTCTGCAAGTGATTTACAGGTTCTTGAGAACTGAAAATGAAGAGGATATTGACGAGCATTTGCTTCCAATTGAAATAGAATACGGACTTGGGGAAAGAACACAACTTAATCTCGAAGCTGAAGTTCTTATTGCAGAAAGGGAAGGCGGAAAAACCGAGGACCGGGGAATCGAAGAGATTGCTATAGGAATAAAGCACAGGTTCTTTGATGAAAGGGGATTTCTGCCGGATATGGCTTTTGAAATTGAGCTTTCCCCGGTTACTGAGTTGGGGGATGGTCAGGCGGTTGCGGGTACGCTAATATTTTCGAAGTTTCTTGGCAGGTCGTTTATTGCCCATGCGAACCTCGGCTACGAATTTGAAAGGGAAGAAGAGGACGATGAAACTGAATTTGTAAACACCTTGTTCTACAATTTTGCCCTCATGTTTCGGGCTATTCCCGACAGGCTTTTCTTAGTTGGAGAGCTCAATGCGGAACACAACTTCATAGAAGACGGGCCGACTGTTGACAAGATTGTCTTTGTTCCTGAATTCATAGCCGTACCGTTTGAGAAGACGGTATTTGCTGTAAAGTTTGGTGTTCCAATTGGCATAACAAACGGGAGTTCAACGCCGGACATCGGAGTTACAGGTGGTATAAGCATGCTTTTTTAGCTGATTAGAGGGTGGGCTTTTGCCCGCCCTGATTCAGAGCACTTGTATATCGTTATTTAGGAGTTTCTAATATGAAAAAACTATTTTTCTTTGTTTATGGATTGCTTATCATTTGTTTTCCTCATACTACTTATTCGCATCAGATCAAAGGGGAGATCACCCCGCTACTCAATCGAATGGAAATCATATTGCGTCTAATCGAGGGCGGTAAGACCGAAGTTGCTTTTAAAGAAACTCAAGGAATTTTAGACGACTTCCATTATCATAGGCCAGCCGGTGTTGAAGAAGGGCTAAGGACAACTGTAGCGAGAATAGATAAGAAATACGGAACAGACCTTGAAAAACCACTTAATGAATCCATTATGAAAAAAGACCCAGCAGCTCTTAAAAAAAGCTTGCAGACACTCGGCGTTTTACTGATGCTTGAGAAGTTTCAGGTTCTTGAGGAAACCTTTGATAAAAACGATACTAATATTGATGCTCAACGGACAATCTTTTGGCTCGGCAGGAACTATTTTTCTCTCCTTCTTGAGCCTACATTGGCAAGATACGAACCTGCTGAGGAGTTAAAAACTGAGCGTCTTCTTGATAGAATGCTCTATCGGCTGGAAGATAAAAAATGGAACGAGTTTCGCACTACAAAGGTTGAACTTATAAACCAGATACAGAAATACTTTAAACTTTCCCTTCCAGATTCTATTCTGGCTGGGTTTGCAGACAACTAACCAAAGAGGTGTAAGGAGGGTTGAATTTCATTCTACAAATTGCAGCTAAAGGATTTGCACCCCGAATTCTTTCAGCTAGTATTTCTATTGTCTTGAGTTAAATTTGGAATTAGGGATTTTAGGTTTTATCCGTTAATCAAACAAAAATGTTTAGGTTGGAGACTAAAAAATGATAAAACACATTGTAATGTGGCGACTTAAAGATTCTGCAAACGGGGCAAGCAAGGAGGAAAATGCGAAGAAATTAAAAAGCTCTCTTGAATCTCTAAAGGACAAGATCAGCGAAATCAAGCATATCGAAGTTGGTATTAACATTAACCAATCGGATGCGGCTTTTGATGTTGTTTTATATTCGGAGTTTGACAGCATGAATGACCTTCAGGCTTACCAAAGACATCCGGAACACATGAAAATAGTAGGCTTTGTAAATGAGATACGTTCAGAAAGGGCAGTTGTTGATTACGAGAGTTAATGTCTCTAGAATTTGGCATCAACAGGTGAAACTTCATAACTATAAAAAATAACTTGTTTTTTACTTATTTTAATAAATCAAAGTCAGAAATGGATTGACAAACGCTTACCGAAAAGCTTAATATCTTGTGTATGACTGACATAACACTAGAAGAACTTATTAAAAAAGCAAAAAGAAGAAAAATTGATCTGGGAAGCAACCCCGAAGAGGTAATAAAGTTCTATACAAAACTGGGCCTAATTCCAAAACCAAAAAGGAGGAGAGCAAAAGATTCTAAAGGAAAGCCAACCAAGCTTTATTATCCGGAATCTACTTTGGATAAGCTCGCTCAGATAAAAGCTCTAAAATCCGAAGGGCTCTCTTTAGATGAGATTCGGGATAGTTTTGCTTTTGAGTACGTAAGTGATGCTTTAAGAGACCTTCTGAGCAGAGCCGATGATGAGAAGTTAAAAAAACTTGCACACATAATTGGGAGTGAAGAGAAAGAACTTGAGTCAATAGTTGAGGCACCGCTTGTTTACATAATAGAAGGTATGTCTCAGGAAGAGGTAAAGAGATTGCTCTCTCTATTCTGTGGTGTCGGATTTTATGCTCTTCTCGAAGCGCAGCAGGCACTTGAGGAGTTTAGAGTTAATGAAGCGAGGCGTTCGCTTTTTAAATCAATATTCTACAATTCAATAGCGGTGCTGAGACTTGCCCGTACGACAGGTGATACAAAGCTCGAATCAACGGCGCTGGAGATTTACGAGAATATGGTTCTTGCTCCTCTACGCAAAGCAAGCGAGCGTGTGAGAAGGGAGTTTGTGAAGTCTGTTGAGATGCTCCTTAAGGAAAAGGAATTAAAAAAAGTAAGGCATGAGGCCTAGAAAATTATTTAGAGGTTGATCCGATACGACTAGATATGTAATCCGAAATACTACTTACGGTTGCTAAAAGTTCAGGATTAATTTCGTTTTCATCAATACTTATTTGAAATTCCTCTTCCAGGGCGACTACAAATTCCAGCGTAGCCACGGAGTCAACTCCGACTCCTAGCCCGATAAGCGAGGTGTGATCTTCTATATCTTCAGAACTAAAATCTCGAAGAAGTTTGTGAAGTAATAGCTTTTTAATTCTGTTTTTAATTTCTTCGCTCATGTCATTCGTACTATGTAGGGAACGCATATATGCGTTCCCAGTTTAGCGCCGGCAAAAATTTTCAAAAACCATAATGGCTTCTCTACTTCAAATATTCTCTAAGCACCTTGCCTGTAGGACTTTTAGGGATTTCTTCTCTGAATTCAATTATGCGGGGAATCTTAAAATCCGAAATCCGACCTTTAAAGAATTCATAGACTTCCTTTGTTTCCATATGACTCTTTGAGACTATTACAGCTTTCACCATTTCATTACCTTGACGGTCTTTAACGCCTAATATCGCTGCTTCCCTCACCTTGGGGTGTTGCAAGAGCAGCGTTTCTACTTCGCTTGGGTCAACTTTATTACCACTAATGTTTATAAATAGTTTTTTTCGTCCCACAATGTATATGTAACCTTCCTCATCTATCCTTCCCAAATCCCCGGTAAAATAGTATCCATTTTTAAAGGCCATTTTTGTTTCTTCCGGAAGACCGTGGTATCCGGTAGTCATAGAAGGACACTTTACAGCTATTTCTCCGATCTCATTTATTTCGCCTCTGCTGCCGTCTTCTTTGAAAATCACTACTTTAACATTCTTAACAGGCCGACCAACAGAATCAAGCTTGCTTTCTATATCGTTGCTAAGGTTAATTGAGATCACGCCTGTTTCCGTAGAACCATATAGTTGCCTTGGATAGATGCCAAATTTGTTATGGAATTTATAAGAGGTTTCTTTTGGCAGAGGAGCCCCGGCGGAAATAACAAGCTTAAGAGAAGAAAGGTTCCTGGGTTTTGAAAGGAATGTTTCGGCCAGCGCGCTCAGCATGAAAGGAACAGTGGGGAATACGGTGATGTATTCCCTTTCTATTAAATCAATCACCTTGTTTCTGTTAAATTCAGCTAAAGAGTATATGGAAGCTCCTACTTTCACCGCACTGATAAAATTCCCAAATCCGTACGTGTGGGAGAAAGGGACTGAGAACAGGATCCTATCTTCTTCAGTCCAATTTACTGTCTGAGAGTGGTTATCTGCAAGGGCGATAAGATTAAAATGAGTCCTTGCCACCCGCTTTGGTTTCCCAGTGGAACCAGTTGAATAGAGGTAAATCACTTCGTCATCCGTTTTTATTTCGGCTTTGTTCTGGCATGAAACATCTCTCTTAGAAAAGGACCAGTCTTTTATATCTCCTTTTATTATAATAATCGTTGCACTTGTTCCTTTTGCTGCTTTTTCCGCAATTGGTTTAAGCTTCTCTTCTGTAAGGACGAGTTTTGAAGAAGAATGTGAAATATAGAATTTAATTTCCTCCTCTTTGTATGAGGTATTAATAGGAACTGAGATTGCCCCTATTGTTGCTACAGCGAAGAAACTGGTAATAAATTCGATTGAGTTGGGAAGGAAAATCGCAACTCTATTGCCCCGCTTTACACCATGTGAGAGAAGAAAAGAGGAGAGGCTTTCTACAGTTGAATAAAGTTCGCTGTAGGTGATTCTTATTTCCCCTTCTATAACGGCGGTTTTTGCGGAATGTTTTTCTACAGTTGATGATAGCAAATAGCAGACGGTGTTCATTTCTTCTTCCTTTGTAGGGGCGAGGCATGCCTCGCCCCTACAACTTATGGATACATTCCCGGATATTTTAGTCCCTCGTCCTCGGGAAAATCAAACATGATATTCATGTTTTGAACCGCCTGACCCGATGCTCCTTTACCCAAATTATCAAGAGTGACAACAGAGATAAAAACGCCTTCTTGGAACCCAACCCCTATATCGCAGAAATTTGAGAATCTAACGTTTTTCACAGAAGGGAATTTTCCTTTCTCATAAATTCTGACAAACGAATCACGGAGGTAGTATTGCTTATATGAGTTCCAAATATCTTCATGGCTCTTTCCTTCATCAAGTTTCGCATATATTGTTGTTAGGATTCCTCGGCTCATAGGAATCATATGAGGGATAAAAGTAACATTAACAGGATTTCCCGTTAGATTTGAAAGCTCTTGTTCTATCTCAGGTCTCTGGTTATGTCCCTTAACTCCATAAACAGACGCAGATTCGTTGGATTCGGAAAAGTGATGCTCAAGCGACGGTGCTCTTCCTGCACCGCTTAGCCCTGATTTTGAATCCACGATCACCGAATCTTCTTTTAGCAAGCCTTCTGAAACTATGGGAGCCAATCCAAGAATAACGGTTGTGGAATAACACCCGGGATTTGCTACGAGTTTTGCGCCTCTGATTTTCTCTCTATAAATTTCAGGAAGGCCGTAAACGGCTTCTTCTAGAAAATTCTTGTAGGTGTGTTTTACTTTATACCAGCTTTCATAAATATCTCCGTCTCTAAACCTAAAATCTGCACTGAAATCAATTACACGCGCCCCAGCTAGGAGAAGTTTTTCTACGAAGTGCATTGATGTGCCATGAGGAAGACATGAGAAAGCTAAATCAACCTTGCTGAGAGTTCCGAGTCTGGCAATATTTACACATTCTAAATCCAAGAGATTACGGAACTGAGGAAAAACTTCCGATATTTTCTTTCCAGAAAATTTCTCCGATGTGAGCCAGGAAATTTCCACCCCTGAGTGGCTTACCAAGAGTCTAAGAAGTTCTGCCCCAGTATAGCCCGTAGCTCCAAGAATTCCGACCTTAAGTTTCATGATTTTTGTATGTAGATTTTGAACGATTATTACTTAGTTGTAAACTGGAATAGTATATTACAGATTATTTCCCGTTCCGGGAGCTATTGGGGATTAATAAATTAATGTGGGTTTGACGTAGGGGTAGTTGTAGCTGGAACTTTAGGTTTCCATACCTGTCATACCAGGAATTAACAGACAAGACACGTGAGATAAATTCAAAAAAATATCTCATGTGTCAAGAATGTCTGTTCCAGTATCAGGTGGTCAGACATTCCTGTCTGACACCAACGTGTTGTAATGACAGTGAGAATAGAGGGGTAAAGCCCTCCGCTACATTTCTCCGAATTGATTTTTAGCTGTTTTCTGTTCATCCGAAGCTGGATTTGAGCAAATTTGTATCTAAATTAGTTAATTCTGTGTCTTGATATGCTATACCGTAGTCAAGTTAACTTACGCCATTGCAAAAGGAGGATAATGTCTTATGTTTGAGAATCGTAAAGAACCATTGCTAGCCCGATCAGCTTTTGTTGCCCGTATTATGAGCAGCATCGGTGTTGCTTTGGTGCTCGTCGTTGCATCACTAGCAATTGGTACCTTTGGGTATCATAAAATAGGTGGTCTTTCGTGGATAGACGCTGTTCTCAATGCTACGATGATTTTAACCGGAATGGGGCCTGTTAACGAGATGCACAACACTTCGGGAAAGTTATTCGCCGTTTCCTATGCGCTCTATAGCGGTGTAGCGTTTGTCACAATGGCCGCTATTCTTTTTGCGCCCGTGATACATCGTTTTCTTCATAAATTTCATTTGGACCTGGATACAAATAACTCAGGAGATTAAAGCATCCGCTTGCCCTATCTTATGAATTCCAATCGGTCAATGCTCTTCTTCTATCTTTTCTGTAATAGCTTTAATAAAAAGATCGGTGACCCATTTTTTGATATGCTCTTGAGAGCCTTTGCCAATAGTTTTTCTTACCTTTTTTAGAGAAATCACCGCTTTTGCGGCAGACCTGTGACCGCCTGCGCTACCGATTTCCTTGAATAAATCCCTTACAAGTCGTCCTGCACTCTTTATGTATCCAACATTTCGCACGGAAATAACAAGATGAGAGTTGCTTACCACTCCAAAAGCCACGGACCACTCAATTCCCTTTACTTGAATGCCGAAATCAGCCATTTTTGGAACTAAGTATTCTCTTTCTACCCTTCCTAGATTAACAAAGAAAATACCGTTTTGTATCCAGTGATTGGCGAGGGCTTGCCCAAAGGACTTTAGCTCAAGCGGTGGCATCTCGGCACGCTCAATGCGTCTTAGTAGCCCAAGGTTTGCGCTGGGATAGAGAAACGTAAAGGCTTCCACATCGTCCGGGTTTGCATCGCGATTCAAGGATATGGTATCGGTTTTTATTCCATACAGAAGCGCTGTTGCAAGCCTTTCCGATATGTCTACCTGAGCGGCACGAAGATATCTTGTAAGAATCGTAGACGTTGCGCCTTCCTCAGCCTTTATCTCGGAAAAGCGGGCTTTATAAGATCCTAACTGGGGATGATGGTCAATTACTGTATCAACTTCTGAAACAAGGTCTCCAAAGTAAGGCGGTTGAACGTCAACGAGGGCGATTGAATCAAAACCTTTTATGTCTTTATGGGTGAGTTCTTCAAGCTCTATTTCAAGTAGTTCTATCATGGCAACGTTTTCCGGGCGGGATATTTTCTCTCCGAGATGTCCGATTATGGCGGTCTGTCGGTTTCTTTTAAGAAGGGTTCTAAGGGCAAGAGCACTTGCAATTGAGTCAGGATCTGGATGATCGTGAAGTAGAATCAGCATCTTTTTGGCTTCGCTATGCACGCGTCTCAGCTCTTCAACCCGGAGCTCGGTTCTGGCGAGTTTCTCTTCGCGAGCGATTTCATTCGAAAGAATTTTGTGAAACTGCACAAACCTTACTGAAGAAGGTGGCTCGTCCGGTTTATCTCCATTGTTTACGATTATTGGGGTTTGCGGATAGTGAACCGAAAGTTCCTTTGAGATTTCATAGGAAAAACTTTTTTTCTCAAGCATTATGATACTAAAAATACCAGTTTGATTTAAAGCCTCTTCTGGAGAACTCACCCAGATAACTTCTCCCCTCTTGGAGAAAAGACCGAGAAGCAATGAGTCAAAATCTCCTATAAATAAATACCTCGTGAGGTCTCTCTGCATGATTTGTTTTTTCTCTATAAAATTATTGTTGATTATACCTTTCGGTCTTTTTACAAGCCCCGCCTAGTACTTTTATAAATGCGGAGATTTCATCAAGGAGTTCTTTTTTATCGTTGCCGTTCTTCTCTATTATCCTGACAAGCGCGCTTCCTACGATTACAGCATCAGCAACCTTTGTAATCCTGCTTGCTTGCTCGGCAGTTGATACGCCGAACCCGATTCCAACGGGAAGCTTGGTGCTCTTTTTGATTTCATTGACGAGAGAATCAAGAGAGTAGTCCATATCCGGTCTAGCTCCGGTGACTCCCGTTACTGAAACCAGATAGACAAACCCGCTCGCGTGCTCCGCTACAAGCCTTATTCTTTCGCTTGTGCTCGTAGGTGCGAGAAGAAACACAAGGTTGAGTCCTACTCTATCCGCATGGGTTTTGAATTCTTCTGCTTCCTCAGGTGGAAGATCAACAACAAGAATCCCGTCCACGCCTGCCTCATGCGCGTCTTCGGAGAATTTTTGAAGGCCGTAAGAAAGAAACGGATTGTAGTAACCAAACAGTAGAATTGGAATCTCGGAGTGTATTCTAATTTTTTTTACAGATTCGATTACACCTCTCAAGGTAGTGCCGTTTCTGAGCGACCTTTCGGAGGCAAGCTGTATTGTGGGACCGTCAGCCATTGGATCTGAGAACGGAACGCCAAGCTCGATTATGTCGGCGCCGCTTTCTTCGAGTTTAAGCACAATGTCGGGGGTTAATTCAAGCGACGGGTCGCCTGCCGTGATATAGGTAACTAAAGCAGCTTTTCCCTTTTTTCTGAGTTCGTTAAACTTACTTTCTATTCTCGTCATCTGTTTTAGGTTTTAATTGTAATTAGTTGGGTAAGCTCTTTTTCCTGTAACTTGTCGTGCCAGTTCTTTTTTTTCTTTGCTGGGAGGATAATCTCATTAAGACACAAGGGAATTCTAAACTTAGCACCGATCAAGTTTGAAGACAATCTAACCGTTTCCATAATAAAGTCAAGGGATACCAAATCATTCAATTGGAAGGGTAGAAACCTCGAGTTCACCCTTTATAAACGCCCTCTTCGAGAGCCTTAGCAACGGCATTAATGTCCTTATCCCCGCGTCCTGAAAGGCAAATTATGATTGTTGAATCTTGAGGCATTTGGGGAGCTATCTGAGTGGCATAAGCTACGGCGTGTGCGGACTCAAGTGCGGGAATTATGCCTTCTGTATGAGATAGAAATTTAAACCCTTCCAAAGCCTCTTTGTCAGTAACGCTGGTGTATGAGACACGTCCTGAGTCTTTTAGGTAAGAGTGTTCAGGGCCAACCCCTGGATAATCAAGTCCAGGAGCTATTGAATGAGTGCCTCTTACCTGTCCGTCTTTGTCTTGGAGGAGATAGGTCTTACTCCCGTGGAGAACACCGGGCTTTCCATCGCAAATGGTTGCCGCATGTTTTCCCGTGGTTATTCCCTCACCCGCAGCTTCAACTCCTGTAATTTGTACGCTCTTGTCTTCGAGGAATGGATAAAAGAGTCCCATAGCATTCGAACCGCCCCCAACACACGCAATAAGGAGGTCGGGAAGCCTGCCCTCATTATCAAGGATCTGTTTCTTTGCCTCTTTTCCTATTACCGCTTGAAAATCCCTTACCATCATTGGATATGGATGTGGTCCTGCCACACTTCCGATTAAATAGAAGGTCGTCCTTACGTTTGTTATCCAATCCCTCATGGCTTCATTCATCGCATCCTTTAGGGTCTGCGTGCCGGAGGCTACTTCCCTTAGCTTCGCCCCTAGAAGTTTCATTCTGATTACGTTAAGAGCCTGTCTCCCGGTGTCTTCAAGTCCCATAAATATTTCACATTCCATGTTAAAAAGCGCCGCAACCGTGGCTGTGGCAACTCCATGCTGTCCTGCACCGGTTTCTGCAATTATTCTTCGTTTGTTCATACGCGATGCAAGTAGGGCCTGGCCTATGGTGTTATTAATCTTATGTGCGCCCGTATGGGCTAGGTCTTCCCGTTTCAGGTAGATTTTGGCTCCTCCCAGCTCCTTTGACATTCTCTCCGCAAAATAAAGGGGAGTGGGGCGGCCCACGTACTCTTTAAGGTAGTAATTTAGCTCCTCTATGAATTTGGGGTCGTCTTTTATCTCAAAATAAGCCCTTTCTAATTCAAGAAGTGCAGGCATGAGGGTTTCAGAAACGTATCTGCCGCCATATATACCAAAATGCCCCATCCCATCGGGCAATCTCAATCTAGTTTCCATTTCTTACCGCCTCGATAAATTTTTTAAGCTTCTCCGGGCTTTTTTTTCCGTAGTATTCTTCAACACCTGAGCTAATATCAACTGCATAAGGTTTTACTGTTTGAATTGCCTGAACGACGTTTTCAGGGCTGAGTCCGCCTGAGAGGATTATTTTCTTGGTTGTATTCAAATCTTTTAAAATCTCCCAACTAAAACTCTCCCCCGTTCCTCCGTATCCCTTCGTTGAGTATGTATCGAATAAAATTGCCTGTGTGGGATAGGACTCAACTTCCCTCGAATTTATCGAATCCCTAACTCTAATCGTTTTAATCGCCTTTCCTCCGAGCTTTGTACATAGTTCTGGGGACTCATCACCGTGAAGCTGGATCGTATCGAATCCTGCTTTTTCTTTCATGTCGTTAATTTCATCCAATTCCTGGTTTACAAAAACTCCAACCGTGGTGATAAATGGAGGTAGTTGTGAGATAATACAGCGAGCTTCTAATGGCTTAATGTATCTTTTGCTTTCCTCGTAAAACATGAATCCAAGAGCATCAGCCCCTAAATCTATGGCTAAAATAGCATCCTCAATATTAGTAATTCCGCAGATTTTAATCTTAGTCATACCGGAAGATAATTATAAAAGTTGAGGCCTTACGTGTAAACAGGCATATATTATAGTATAAATGTAACTGATTTATTTGGTAATTTGTAGTTGGCTCTCAGGTTCTTGTAGTTACTAAGCCTTCAAGTAAAGGTCTACAAAAGGGTTGTTATTGCCTTTATCCCAACTTCGTTTCACCATACGGAGGCCTTTAGAGTTTAATATAGAAACTCCCGCCTCTACGTCTCCCAGTTCGGAGTGCCACTCAATGATGAGGGCTTCGACATTGGATAACGTCTCGCCATACGCCTCAAGAAACATAATCTTCGTCATCAACGGACGATTGACCCTAACCATGACTATCACATAGATAACTATATGATGAGTATGAACTTTTCACCTGGTATAAGAACACTTAATTTGCACAAGAATTTTCGAGTTTGCCAAGGTAAACGTTACAGGTAGAATGTGAAGGTAATTTTAAAATGATATAAAGGTGATATAAAGGTGACATGCAGGGAATAAGCTAACTTGAGGAAATACATTTCAGAAGGTAGGAAAGAAACTTATTTCCTGATGAGCTTTCAATTAAAACGAACCATGATTTCAGCCCATCATTAGCAAATCATGATATTCCCTATGGATAGACAGATTCTTGCAACACCTATAAGTTAGGAGGTCTTATGTACAGTGAACAAGGAAGAAGTCCTTCAGATTATAAATGAGCAGCCCAAATGGTATCAGAAAATCCAACTTCCGTTTGGTCTTGAGACCCCTGGACGAGACCGTTCTCAAACTGCAAATTGCATTTTCCCTACCGATCTCAAAGGGGCCAGTGTGCTGGATATTGGTTGTGCCGAAGGCTTCTTTTGTTTCGAAGCCAAGAGGCGAAACGCTGGAAGAGTTGTAGGACTTGACCTTGACAGAGATCGCCAAAGGACTGCTACCAAGCTGGCCGGAGTTTTGGGATTTGACATAGAGTTTCTACAGGGAAGTGTAATGGATATTGAGAATCTGGGAATGTTTGACTATGTGCTCTGCCTCAATATACTCCACCACCTTACAGACCCTATAGGCATTATTCATAAGTTAATCAATATAACCAGGGAGAAGCTTGTGCTTGAGGTTGCAGATATAAGCATGGGAATTGCCGATATAGGCCGGAAGAGGAAGAGTAAAGCTGTTCTTGGCTGGTGGGGACCTTTATTTAAATTGTTGCCAATAGAATTACGGCCTGGAATCTTAGCTGTTGACTCGCGGGGAAGGTTTTTGATCACGCGCAACTGGATAAAAAATCTGTTTCAAAACCAGTATTGTGATATTGAAAGGATCGAGTTTTCAGATTCGGAACTTCAGCATCGGTATCTAGCATTAGCTTCTATTAGGAGCATTGAAGCCTTGCGATTTATCTCTGGGCCAACAAATGTGGGTAAGAGCGAATTTGTCGCTCGGCTAAAGTCGGGTGATCCTGAGGTGAGTCAGCTAATAGGCTTAAACCTAAAGGATGGCTGGCGGGTGATGACTGCCTCGAAGTTACAGAGTAGACCAGACGGAGAAGTGAAGAAACTCGTGTTGGAATACGATATATGCAGAACTATCTTACGAAGGTACGGGTACTATCAGTATGATCCGGCGCTCACTATTAAGCGTGTTGCCGATGAAAAGACGGTTTACGTCTTGGTCTGCCCTGTTGATTCTCTGGTTGTGCGGGTTCGCGAAGTTTTAAATAGCTACCAAAATCCCAAGGGTAAACACGTCAGGAAGGCGGAACGTATGATTTTTGAATACTCTCAGCCTGGTAGGCTGCGTAAACTCTATGAGAGCTGGATTTCTTATTGTAAAGCAAATGGGTTTGAGCTTAGGTATATTGATGTCAGTTCTCGGAACGTTAAATCAGTTACAGAGAAGGAAGCTCTCATGTTGGTTAGTTAGCTTAATTAGAAAGGCTAATTAATTACACATTTCTCCATTATTTCAAAAGAGGAAAATTAGCTGGATGCGTTTTTATCTTATCTTGTTTTTATTCTTTGTGTTGATTACAAAATCTCTCATTCCGATATCCAATTCTTACGTTGCTAGCGGGGACCAAAAACAGCAGCTATTCTGGATGTACAAGTTTCAGGACCCGGAGCTTTTTAAGAATGATCTTCTAACAGCCCTTTTGTCGTCGGGGAAGCTTCAGCCACCCGGTTATGTCTTTCTCTACCGAACTGGAAGTCACTTTATAGACCCGCTTCTTTTTAGTAAGGTTATACCTATTCTTCTAGTCATAATTTCCGTGCTGTATATGTTCCGTTTGGGGAAATCCCTGGGAGGGGGGGAAGTTGCGGGGTTTGTAGCCGGGATGCTTTTTATATGCGATGTGTTTATAATCGGGTGGGGAAAACACTTTCAAGCTGGAATTTCACGAAGCTTTGCCTATCCGCTTTTTATTTCCTTTGTGTACTACTTTGTAAACAAAAAACCGGCTAAAGCATCAATCAACTTAGTTCTTCAATCGCTTTTTTACCCGCCTATATTTTTAAACTCTGCTTTCCTTTGGGGTATATCTTGCATGAGAAAATCATGGATAAAAGAGATAAAGAGTTCTGCTATTCTCGTTGTTGGGTTTGTTGTAGCCGGGTTAATTCTTGTTAATTCATATACCTCAAGTCCCACGTTTCTCGGTACGCTTATAAGCGGGAGCGAGGCAAAAACCATGCCGGAGTTTGGTCCTGATGGCAGGTCGGATTTTTTTAAAGAGCATCTCTACGAGTACCTTTTCATGGGCAGGGCGGGGCTTAATCTCGATAAGGTTTCAGTATATATTGCTCTCCTTATCCCGATGGGATTTGTGCTTGGCAAAAGGGTATTTAGAGTAAAAAGAACGGTTTATGATATTATGATTTCCTCATTAATACTTTTTGTCATCGCTCACATAGTCCTTTTCAAGCTTCATCTCCCATCAAGGTATGTGCTTTATACGCTCCCTGTTGCCTTTAATCTTCTTATCGCAATGAACTGCGAAGGGTTTCTCGAAGAGCTCAGAGCTAGGTATGGTATAAATTTGTTGCAAAAAATGCCCGGTCCAAAAATGGTTTTCGGTTTTCTTCTGGTTGCCATCATAATAATATTGGGTTATAAGGTGTCCTCCTCAGCAACTAACGAGAACAGGGTTGAACTTTATAAGTTTATCTCTACATTGCCCAAAGACGTTCTTATTGCCGGGTATCCGAATGACATGGACGGTGTCCCGCTTCTTTCAAAAAGAAAGGTTCTTGTGAATATGGAACTGGCGCTGCCATATTATTCGAATTATTATTCGGAAATAAGAAAGAGGACTTTCGATTTGTTCACGGCTTATTATTCAAATAACCCTTCCGAGATTATGGTGTTTTGCAAAAAATATGGGGTTGACTATATAGTGGTGAACAAGAACCATTTCGACTGGAAATTTTTGAATGAAAAAATATACTATAGTCCCTTTGGCGAATATGCAAAATCGTTGGTCGAGAAAAATAAATCCTTCGTGCTTAATGATATGGTAGATTCAAAAAAGGTTTTTAAAAAGGGCACTTACTCTGTAATAAGTTGCAATAAGGAGAGCTTAAATTAGAAAGGCTAAAGAAGCGAAAGAATCAGCAGTGAGCGTAGTTATCCCCGCCTACAATGAAGAAAAAGCCATTGGGGAGGATATTGATAGTATTAAGCGTGCTATGGATGGGTCGGGATATGACTATGAAATTCTCGTTATTGATGATGGTTCTTCGGATAGAACAGCGGATATTGCCAGGGAAAAGGGGGCTCGAGTCGTAAGACACAGTGAAAACAAGGGGTCTGGGGCATCGAGAAAAACAGGGATGAAAGAAGCAAAAGGAAACCTTATCGTTATGACCGATGCCGATGGGAGTTATCCAAACCATGAAATTCCAAACCTCTTGGGATTCATCCCTGAATACGACCAAGTAATAGGTGCAAGGAAAGAGGAAAAAGGAACCTACAAATTTTTTAGAATTTTAGCGAAATTGCTCATTAGAAAAATTGCCGAATTTCTGTCCGGTAAAGAGATTCCCGACCTAAACTCTGGACTCAGGGTATTCAAAAAAGAGATCATGTTGGACTATTTTTATCTGATTCCAGATGGGTTTTCATGTGTTTCCTCTATGACCCTTATATTTCTCACTAATGGATATAGAGTAAAATTCGTTCCTATTGACTATAATAAGAGGATAGGGGAGTCCAAATTTCATCCGGTAAAAGATACCTATCAATATCTTCTCACGGTGATTAGAATCATAACCTATTTCAATCCCCTCAAGGTGTTTATAACCCTTGCGCTCTTTCTCTTCTCCTTAGGTATTATAAAGTCCATATATGATGTTTTTTCCCAGGGAACACTCCAAGAATCGGATATAATTCTTATCCTATCTGCCATCGTGATCGGGTCAATTGGAATGCTTGCCGACCTGATAGTAACGCACGGGAGAAGAAAATAGACTTTGCCTACTCAAAGAGATCTCTATGCTTCCGAGGCAATTATTCATTTACCGAGGATTTTAGGACTTGTTGATAGGAACCTCCTGAGCCCTACCTATGGGTGTTTTGATAAGAGCTACTGGCACTATAGAACGATGGATTTCCCGAGCGGAATGTATCAGGAGTGCGTACTTGCGCTTGCTCTGGTTTATAAGTTTAATTTCCCCGGCGGGGATGTTTACTATAACAATGAAAGAATTAGAGAACTCGTAGTTGCGGGAATAAACTATGCAGACAAATCATCCCATAAAGACGGCTCTACCGACGACTACTATCCCTACGAGAGGGCGCTAGGGGCTTCTTGCTTCCCTCTTCTTGCCTGTACCGAGAGCTGCATTTTGCTCAATATAAGGGATGAAAAAATCCTTGAGTTTTTCAAAAGGAGGGGACGCTGGCTGATAAACCACAATGAGAGCGGAAAGCTCTCAAATCATCAAGTCCTTTGTGCTTTATGTCTTTATAATATCCACATTATTACAGGTGAGAAGGAATTTCTTGAAGGAGCAAAAAAGAGAATAGAGCTTGTGCTAAGCTGGCAATCCGATGAAGGATGGTTTCAGGAATACGAAGGGGCAGACCCTGGATATCAAACCTTCACGATAGATTTTCTGGCGAAGTATTATCAAAAGAGCAAAGATCACATGCTGCTCGAGCCGCTAAAGAGTGCAATAGATTTCTCCTCATACTTTGCACACCCGGATGGAAGCTATGGCGGTGAATATGGCAGTAGAAACACTTTTAATTTTTACCCTCATGGGTTTGAGATAATGGGAAGAATTTATCCGCTTGCCACTCAAATTACGGATAGATTTTTATATAGCGTTAGAAACAGAAAAAGAGCCTATATTGAGGACGAGAGAATCTTTTTCCACACGGTAGCTAATTACCTCCAGGCGTATCTCGATTACAATGAGGCCAGGGAGGGAAGTCTGGATGAAAGAGGAGCTTTTGTAAAGCATTTTCAGAAAGCCGGAATTTATATAAGGAAAGAAAAATCGAGGTATGTGATAATATCTTTCGCAAAGGGAGGAGTAATAAAGGCCTTTTCTTCGGAAAAACACCTATATTCCGACAACGGTCTCATTGCAAGATTAAAAAGCGGAAGGCTTGTCGTAACTCACCATTTTGATAGATATAAGATTGAGATAAGCGATAATAGGGTTGAGGTGAGCGGTAGTTTCGGATTGGTAAAATTAAAGCTTCCAACCCCATTTAAATTTGTCTTATTCCGAATAGGGCTTTTAACATTGGGTAGATTCTCAAGCAACCTTGTAAGAACACTGCTCCAAAAGATGCTAATTACCGGGAAAAAAAGAGCGCCGATCTGGTTTAAAAGAACATTTGTATTTGGAGACAGTATTAAGATAATAGATGAAGTTAAGTACTTATCAAAAGAAACGGATTTCAAGATAGAGAAGCTCTATGCAGGAGTAGATCACACATCTATTTATGTGGTAATGAGCAATACTTACCAAGAATCGGTCCTGAAGAAGTGGTTTGACCTCTCCGAGTTTATAGGCGAGCTCAATGAAAAAAATTATATGAAAGTTGAGAGAATAATAGAAAACAATTGATGAAGCGAATCATTGGGATTTTTATAAGCCTGAGTATTCTCGCAATAATATTTCTCAAGATAGATATAAATCAGTTTGTTCATAACTTTAGAAATATAAATCTCGTTTACTTTGCAATCTCCCTTCTGTTTTTTCTCCCTCAGACATATGTGAGCGCAAGAAGGTGGCAATTGATTCTTAATACGCAATGCGCAATAAGCCTTTGGAAGTCTGCGTCCTTGGTACTCGCGTCAAGCACTCTAAATGTGATATTGCCGTCAAAGGTAGGCGATTTTGCTAAGGCTCTTTTTCTCAAGAGGAGCGATGGCCTTGAGCTGAGCAAGGGGTTTTCTCTGACATTCATAGAGAAGATTCTTGATGTTGCCGGGTTATGCGTTGTGCTTTTGGTGGGTGCGCTATTCATTCCCAATAGCAACAGCATTGTCAGGTTATCCATTGCATTCTCTTTTTTTGTTATAGGAGTAGCGATTTTTATGTTTTCTTATGATATGAGAAACCTCAAGCTAAATTGGCTAGCCTCTAAGGTAGGTGTCGAAAAAAGACTGACCGCATTTTTAGATGAATGGCAAGAATCGGTAAGTACACAGAAAAGAGATAAACAAAGGTTTATTATCATTCTTTCTCTCACCATATTTCTCTGGTTTCTACATATAGGCCAGATATATCTCTTTTTTCTCTCTTTAAATAGTTCGGTCTCTCCCATTGTTGTGTTTGCCTATGCTCCCCTTAGCATATTCGTTGGTCTCATTCCGATTAGCTTTGGGGGTATCGGGACCCGAGATGCAGCTCTTATTTATCTCTTCTCACCTTATGAATCATCATCGGTAATGGCGGGGATTGGAATACTGTGTTCTTTTAGGTACTTTGTCCCTGCCTTATTTGGGCTTCCCTTCATTGACAGACTCGGATTCAAGCCGCAAGAAATAAAGAGAGAAGGCTGAATAAGGTGAGTTCTACGAAGGAATCTAATGATTTTGGGTAGTTACTAAATAAAGGCAGCAAAAAACCTAGTTATTTCCTCCCCACTTGTGGGGGAGGATTGAAGGTGGGGGGGGGTAATAATTACAACTGAATACCTGCTGTTATCTCAACTCTGGTTTGCTTGTATTTTGTTTCCCCCCCCATCCCAACCTTCCCCCACAAGAAGGGGGGAAGGAGACACACTTATATCGAACTTACGTTAAATAAGATTGCCTGAGCTAAGGAGTTTTTTCTTAATCTCGTATCTTAACTAAGCTAAAAAAGCGATTTGCCAAACGCTCAAGCCTTCCGATTAACCGACGGAGAGACATTTATCTCGAGAAGCTTTTCATCTATAGAGTTTTTTAGGGTGATGATTGAGATCACAACTCTCACTATAGCCGTTCGACTGAGCTCACGACGAAACTTACGGGGTTCTGTATTATAGACGGCATACTCGAGGCTCTCAATATAAGATGTGCCAAAAAGAGCCGTGCTCATTCTTAGAATCCTCTTAAGTTTTTCATACTGATTTTACGTATAGTATTAAATCTGCACAAATTATGCTGTAGAATAAGATTACCTTGGGGAAAAGGGGACTTACACATACGTTGAATAAGGAAAAGATTCTGCGGATTTTAAGCGATCACCCAAAATGGGAGCAGAAGGACAAACTCCCTTTTGGCCAGGAAACCAAAGTAGGGGATCGTTCACAGATCGCAAATCAGATTTTCCCTCCCGACCTTGAAGGCGCAAGTGTTCTTGACATTGGCTGTGCGGAGGGGTTCTTCTGCTTTGAGGCTAAGAGAAGAAATGCCGGTAGGGTTGTAGGAATTGACATTGATAAGGAGCGATTGGGTGAAGCAATTAAGCTATCGAGGGCTTTGAGCGCTGATATAGAATTTCTAGAGTGCGATATAAGCAATGTCGAAGAGCTTGGAACGTTCGATTATGTATTATGTCTCGATGTACTCCATCTTGTTGAAGACCCTATACATTTTATTTATAAGTTAATCCATCTAACCGGAAGAAAGCTTATACTTGAAATTGCAGACCTGCGCTTAAGACGCCGAAAACGCGTCATAGTTTGTGGACGCCTTTATTAACACTGTTGCGCCATATCGCTTCCAGCCGTCTGTTCTTATTCTTGACTCATATGGCAGGTTCCTGATGACGCGTAAATGGATAGAAGGGATATTCCAAAATCGGTATTCCGATATTGAAAGGGTTGAATTTCTGGATTCAGACAGCTTGAATCGGCATTTAGTAGTTGCCACTATGAGGAGGCTTGATAATTTACGGGTTATATCTGGGCCCTCAGGGGTGGGAAAGAGCGTATTTATTGACAGGCTTGGTTCTGGTGTGATCCAGAGGTAGCTAAGATACTGGGCTTTACCCTGGAGGA
>JACPIY010000001.1:27721-77740 GCA_016187835.1 Deltaproteobacteria bacterium
AGGCGATGATCCGGCGCTTATAATTACACGTGCCGCTGCTAAGATAGTTTATGTTCTAGTCTGTCCGCCTGATGTCCTAATTGAGCGAGTTCAGACGAGGGTGCAGAATAGTCGTAACCAAAACCATTTAAAAAGGAAAGAATTGTTAATTTCTGACTATTCTCAGCCGGGAAGACTGCATGAACTCTATGAGAATTGGATTTCGTATTGTAAGGCTCAGGTATGTGAAATCAAGTATGTGGACGTTAGTTCAGAGAAGGTTAAAACGATCACAGAAGAGGAATCTCTCAGGTTGGTTAGTTCCACCTTAAAATAAGCCACGTAATAAACAATGAACAATGACCAAATCCCAAGTTTCAAATGAGAAATCAGAAGTCAATGGTCGGAAGTTTTTATTTGTAAAAATCTAAATTTGACCAAACAGACAACGTGGAGGTAAGTCTCACCCAGTTTAGTAATTCCTATCAAGTAACTGTCATTCGACCGTTTCTCCTGTTATCCTGAAACCAACAAGATTCCTCACAAGCTCCCTCACAGGAGCCGAAGGGTTCGGGACAGGGTTCGGAATGACAAATGAGACTGTCGTTTCGACCGTTTCTCCTGTCATCCTGAAAACAAAGAAGATTCCTCACGGAGTTTATTCCTTCGCTTTGCTCAGGACGGGCTTTGATGTATCGAAGGGTTCAGAGTGACAGCCTAGAAAATTTTGACAGAGGGTGAAAATCGTGCTGACATTGTCCGACAGAATAAATCTTGATTATTACATTTTATTCTCTCTGCTGTTTTCCGGATTCTGGCTTCTGCCTTCTGCCTTCTGAACTCTTGCTTTGTTAAATTCATATCCCTCCTCTGTGCCCTTGTGCCTTTCTGGCTGAATAATTACCCCTCTAAAAGTTCCTTCAGTCCATCTTTGATGTTTACCCTAGGTCTCCAGCTTGTCTCCTTGATAATCTTTTCAATGTCCGCAAGAAGGTGCATTCTATCGCTTTTTCTCTTTCGGGATTTTGTGCTTTTTATTTTTATCTCTTTGCCGATTATTCGTCCGCAGATTTCTATTATCTCTCGGATTGAGTACTCTTTTCCTGACCCCATATTGAAAATACCAAAATCTCCCCTGAAATCGCCTAACAGAGCTATGAAAGCCTCCACGACGTCCTTTACGTTAATGAAATCTCTCTTGGGCTCGATATTGCCTAATTCCACTTCTAGCTTTCCTTCTTTTAACTGTTTAATAATTTCGGGTATAAGATGAGGGTTGGTTTCACCGGGTCCGTAGACATTAAATAGTCTGGCGATTATTGTTCTCACCCACGTTTCACGATAAAAAAGCCTGCACATATCCTCACCTATTAATTTCGAAATCCCATATATGTCAGTTGGCTCTGTTAAATCCTCTTCACTTAGCTTGCTATCGGAAATGGCGTAAACCGCACCCGATGAGGGAAAGATAAGAGCATCAGGTTTTACTATTTTACAGGCCTCCAACAGGTGTCTCGTGCCTACGATATTTGTCTCTATGGCTTTAACCGGATTTTCATTGCAATAGGGAATGAAATGAATAGCCGCAAGGTGAATTACGATTTCCGGGCGAAATTCCTCTATCAAGCTGAATAAAAGCTTCCTATCAGTCATATCACCTTCTACAAAACTTAGATTTTTGGTTATTTGAGGAATTGGTTCTATTTTGCCGAATGAAAGGTTATCTATCACTAAAACGTTATGATTTAGAGTTAATAAGCGCTTTACCAAATTTGAACCAATAAAACCCGCTCCGCCTGTAACAAGGGTTCTTGCCAATTTCTCAAAATCCTCCATATCAAGTAAGTTAGGACTTATCCAAGATTTCCGTTCATAGTTCGATCCTTCGACGGGGTTTACACTGAGCACGTTCGTGAGGCTCAGTGCAGGTTCCGCGAATGTGCTCAGGACAGGCTGGACTCACCACGAACGGCTTGATTCAGATGACGTTCGCCACATCATCAGCAGTGAGCCATTCGACAAGCTCATGACAGGCCTGTCGAACTGTCGAAGGGCGTTTGCTTGCTTAAGTTACAGAAAGTTATGTAACATACTATAATTATAAACGGTTTGCTAATCATACCAGCGGATTTCTGTGAAAAAAAGTATTTGACTAAGAAACCTAACGTGATAATTTACTCTCAATGAAAACTATAAAGATTCTCGTTACTGCGCCGAATCTTATAACAGGGGGAGCGGAAAAACAACTCCTATACTTGATAGAAGGACTTGTCAAAAGGGGTTTTAGCATTGTTCTTTTTCTTTTTGACATTGAGGGTGAATATCTAGCTATGGTTCCCAAGGAAGTTAAAATTCTAAGTCCTACCTCTCCAAAACCTGGAAAAGCCTTAAAGGGCATATGGAAGACGAGGGAAATTGCCAAGGCTATATCTAAAGAAAGGCCCGACGTTCTCTATAGCAGACTATGGCCTACAAAGGTCGCAACAGCGTTTGCCGGATTTCTATCGAGAAGGCGGGTTGTTCTCTCAGAGGATAGAACACTTAGCCGATTCAAGGAGGAGGGTGATCCACACAGGGGGAGCTTCAGTTTTTTTATGAAAAAAACTGCTTCCCAATTAGCCAGTGCTGTGGTGCCTGTTTCTCAGGGTATAGCGGACGAACTCCAAGAGGTTTTTAAATTAAGTCCTGAGAAAGTGAAGCTGATTTACAACGGGTTCGATCTCGAAGAGATGAGGAAGGAGGCGGCGGTCGAAGTGAATCACCCCTGGTTCAATAACGGCGAGGAACCGGTTGTTGGAGCTTTAGGTAGGATGGTTGAGCTAAAGGGGTTTGAATATTTGCTTGAAGCAATAAAATTCGTGAAAGATTCAGGGTTTAACGTAAAGCTTATTATGATCGGAAAGGGAGAGCTTCTTGAGGAATTAAAGCTAAAAGTGGAGAGATTGGATATAAAGGACAGGGTAGAATTTCTTGGTTTTGTTGAAAATCCATTTTCGTTTTTGGCAAGGTGTGACTTGTTTGTGCTTTCATCGCTCTATGAAGGGCTTCCCAGCACCTTGATTGAGGCGATGGCTCTGGGACTACCTGTGATCTCGACAAGGTGTCCTACCGGTCCCGAGGAGATTATTGAGAATGAGAAGAGCGGAATTCTTGTCCCTATGGCTGATTCAAAGGCGATCGCGGAAGCAATTTTAAGAGTTCTCAAGGATAAAGAATTGAACATGCGATTGAGAATGGAAGGGAAGAAGAGAGCCGAGGATTTCTCTCTGGAAAACATGGTTTCAAAGTTTGCCGATATATTTATGGGCCTCTCCGGTTAGTGTGGGAAACATTACGAATGTAGGGGCACGCTGCAGCGTGCCCCTACAAATGCGGGACAAGAACGCACCTCCCATCTTATGTAGAATTTTACCGATAGGAGGGATTTTCTAATCCCGCTTGGAATGAGAAACATTTCGGGTCATGAAAATACTAATTACCAATCTTTACTCTGCCGCCAATAGGGGAGATGCAGCGATTGTAAAAGGAATGAGAAATGCCCTCCAGGAGTATTTCCCGAATTCAGAATTTATAGTTCTATCAAAGTCTTACGAGGCGGCGAGAGCAATCACCGGGCTTGAATCTTATCCTCCCCTCATTGATCGCCTTAAATTTTTTGGATATTTGGGGCTTATTTATTTTCTCCTTTGGGCGTATCTCTACAAAAAAAATATAAAGCTCCCGACTCTTGGAAAGGGAGAGAGGATTAAGAACTACCTGGATGCAGATTTGATTGTGAGCGTTGGAGGAGGTTATTTGAATGACAATTACCCTGTTGCGATGATAAGGTGGTTATTTGAGTTCTATTTCGGAAAGCTCTTAGGGAAAAGGGTTATTATATACGCAAGCTCTGTGGGTCCGTTTAACAAATTCTGGCTGAAACCTTTGGAGAGGTTTGTTTTTGACAAATTGGATTTAATCACCCTTCGAGACTCGAAGTCCAAAGAGGCTCTCGACTCAATTGGGGTTAATCATTCCAGAATTCATGTTACGGCTGATGCCGCCTGGTGTATGGAGCCTCTAAGCCGTGAGGAAGGATTGATTTTGCTAGAAGGAGAAGTTCCGGAGCTCAGTGTTGAAAGTCTTAAAATCAGCATCTCAGCCAGACATTGGGAGTTTTACAAGGGAGACAGCATAGAATCCCATCTCAGGTATATCAAAGCACTTAGTTCACTTACGGATCATCTCGTTGAAAACCTTGGCGCGGAGGTGTTTTTTCTGTCGACATGTACTGCCTTTGGAGGCTACAGTCATGACGACAGGCAGGTTGCTTATAAAATAATAGAAAATATAGAAAACCTGGATGGTGTGAGAATACTAGGCGGGGAATATTTACCTGAGCAGCTTTCAGCCATTTATGCCAATATGGACCTTCATATAGGGACACGCATGCATTCAAATATACTGGCTATGCTATCCGGAACTCCGGTTGTAGCGATTCAATATGAGCCCAAGACGAAGGATATGATGGATTCGTTCGGTTTGGGGGATTGGGTAATTGATATTGAGCAAATTAATCCTGAAAGATTGATTCAGACGGTGGATAAAGGGATTGAAAAAAGAGACTTGATTAAAAGTCAGATTGCTAAGAAATTGCCTGAGCTAAAGATGAAATCTAAGGATAATGCGAGGCTCGTGCATGAGCTTTTGGCAAAAGAAAGTTGACAAAAGTAGTTCTCTTGTTAAGCGTGCAAATTTCTATAATTGTCATTGACTGCATAGCATCTGAAGGAGAATCCTTAGAATTGGTTACAGTCTCCTTGTGTCATTGCGAGCACATTCACCCTTCGGTTACACTCAGGACATGCTTGGTTCAGTGTAAACTCCGCGAAGCAATCTCACACGAGTTGTCATTCCGAACGCACGTGAGGAATCTCAAGGCATTGCTGCGGTCGCAACTGCTCCCTCGAAATGACATTTTTTTCTAAGTAAGTCTCTGAGAAATTACTGATCCTGTTTCGGTGGATGATTAGGTGACTTGATGTTTCATATATAAATTGGGCATAATAACTTTTGGAAAATCTGTGAGTATCTATTGTAACAGTTATGAATCTATTACGTTTATGCCACACAACTTCTGAGGAGATATTTGCTCCAGTCGTTAGACTAACTGCAGCCCGATTTGCTTCTAATCTACATGTCCCACCCTATTTTCTGGAGCAATTGTTCACTATTGAAGATAAACGGTTTTTAATTCATCCTGGTGTGGATCCTATTGCTGTTGTGAGAGCTGGATTGGAAAACTTGGGAGGCAAAGGAAGGCTTCAAGGTGCAAGCACGATCACGCAACAACTTTATGATGCTCGCCGAGAACTTAAAGGCTTCCGCCGTAGCCGCACTGTCACCAGGAAGATACTCCAGACAGGTTGGGCATTATTAGAAGAGTTGCATAGATCCAAGTGCAATATCCTAGGTGAGTACCTCAATATTGTCTATTGGGGCAGATCATATTATGGGATTGATGCCGCCGCTCGTAGTTATTTCCATTCAGATAGAGACAGCATTACCCTCACGCAAAGTTTTTTCCTAGCGGAGCGCCTTGCAAGGCCGAATTCTATATCTATCACTCGTATTAGATCCCTACTTTCACGTGCTTCTATTTCAAAGTTGTTCCTTGAAGATAAATCTGCTTTTGAAGAGCTAGTAGCAATTTATGATAAGCGGTTTCATTGTGGAGGTGAATTATGGCAATGCCTGGTGAAATCCCCCAAGAAATTGGAAGGGCCTATGTCCAAGTCCTGGTCGGGTGCCTTGAACGTGCCGTAAGTTATTTTCAGCGCTCATTTGAGGTACAAATTACTCCGGACAAGTTAATGTTTTCAGGGCCTACAGGGGCTTCCTTTTCTTTTGACGTATTGGGAACGTTTCATCACCCTGCGCATGTGAGTGAGGTGTTTATAGAATCAAAGGGACACAAAGATGGCTCTCGCGTGTTTGAGGGTTATAAGGAGTTTTTGGCAAAGTCATACGCCACCTCAGTTGGCTACTCAAGGCATAAAGGGGATTTATTCTGGTTTTTAACTAATGTGCCTTTTGGCTCAACAGTTGGAAGGAACTTAACATCTCCAGAAACCATACATTCATATCTTACAAGCGACCGCAATGAAAAGGTAAAATCACTCCTTGACTCATCTCCAATTGACTATGACCATGTAAGATCACTCTCTGAGCGAGTGAGTGTTTGCATTCTTACTGACTCCTTTATCCGAGTGACAGGAATATCTTACCCAGTGAAATATGGCGAAAGCATATACAGTATTATTAAACTTCTTCATGGAGGAAGAATCCCGCCGCCAACTTTTTATCCAATAAGCAGTATAGTCGCTGAATTTAATAAACTTGATAATCCCGATAAAATTTTAGCGGGAAAAAGACTACATATCCCCTGGTATGGTTTAGAGTGGGATTAAACAGAGAATTGTTTGATTGATTTTGATGCAGAGTCAGTTCTATGATTAACAGCCACCTTATTTGTCCTTCGATCGGAGCGGTAATGCGAGCCTTGTATGATTCTTCAGTTCATTGGCTTTCTGGTCAATCTCCACGTTAAAGGGAGTCCATTTTTGAGTCGAACAAAGCTTCCTGCCTGTGCTGAAATTCATGTCCTTCTAATGAGTAGGCGTCGATGCTGTATTTGTTTTGGTCTCCACGGCGACACTGACATAAAGCGAGGTCAAATTGCTCATCTCGATGGTAATCCTGAGAACAACAGTGTTGAGAACCTTGCCTTCATGTGCCTTGTGCATCACGATGAGTATGATGGAAACACCAGACAGTCAAAGGGTCTAACGATTCGTGAAATCAAACATTACCGGGTTGAGCTCTATGAATTTCTGCAAGGATCCTTTCGCCCGGGCGCGGCGTCATCTACTGAGTCTCCTTGGTCGAACCTATGGCCTCCCGGAAAATGGACCGTGGAGCACGATGAAGCGCTGGAGTTTTATACGGGAACGCATCGGAGCCAGTCGGTCGTGTTTGCAGTATCTCAGGGACCCATTACCTTAGAAGATATTAACGCTTGCATCCCGCCGCACGATGTCGATTGGACGGAATCGATCGTCAGCGACTTGGTCAAAAGAGGTTGGATCCAGGTAACCTCCAGCGAACCTGGGCGATACGAGTTGAGCACGCAAGGCTACCAGATGCTGCGAGCGCTGATGGAGATTCCAGAGAATATAAAGGACGCTGTCTGGAGGCGGGTATGGTTGGGTGAAGGCGAAGACGAAGACGGAGACTTACCCTAACACTTAAAAGGTCCCGGGTGTTAATGAGAAGTAAAAAGTCTAGGGTCTTGGATCGAGAAAAATGAAAAACGGTGCCAGGCGTTAATATGCAAGCCTGACCCTATTCCTACTTCAGAAGGAACCGTACCCTGTCCAATATCCCCATGATCAATATCTTCAACAGTATCCCGGGATGATACGCCGGATGTCCTGCCCCTGAATACCTTTAGTACGTGAGATAAAGAAAATAGGTAAATATCTCGGTTGATTATCTCACGTACTAAATGTCAAATGAGCTAAAGTCCATTGTCTCTACTATGCCCTCTACTAAGAAACATATGTGGTCATCCGGTATCATCTCCTCCAGGCTCGGAGGTAACAACCACTGCTGCCCCTTATATGATTCTATATATGCCAGTTTTAATTCCTCCTCTCTGAAGATTTATTTCCTTTCCTGCAGTTATTATAAACTCGCAGGATTCTTCATTATATAACTCCCTTAAAGATCGTCAGACTAATTACTGGTTATATGAGATATTTCCCTTGTAATTCAGACATATAAAAAGGTTTTGTCAAGAGAATTTTTTCTATCCGGGTTTGGCAAATTCATTGAATATAAGGCTTCTTGATCATACCGTTACGGAACGTCACAGGTTTATTCAAAGCTTTGATTGCCTTGTTGAAATCATCATTGGCAAGGTAAGGAACGCATATATGCGTTCCCTACAGACCCACCGGCAAGCCTGCCCCGAGTCCTATAAGTTGAATGTGCTCGTATCGTTGGATCAGTATCCGATGAGGGGTGATTTTCTGACCCACGCGTCGCTTGTGAGTTGCTCGATCATGAATCCCGCGCATCGCCTTGGAGGAGACCACACACACCCAGGCGCTCGCTTCTCTGGGTGACCGCCGAGAGCTTGCGCGCGAACGCAGTGACCTCATCGCCGATACCTTCCTTACCATGGCACCCGACCGTTTTCATGTGAATAACCTCTTCTTTTACGCGGTAGAGTAAGCACTCGCTTGATTCAATAACTCTATTTGAGAATGATCTAATTCAAGTTTTGTCGCTTCGATTAGTTCGTTCAATTGTTCTAAGCTCGTGGCGCTGGCAATTGGGGCAGTAATGCTAGGGCGAGCGATCAGCCAGGCGAGCGACAAACTCGCGGGATTTGAATTAAGTTGTTTCGCTACTTGATCCAGAGCCTTGAGAATCCGAAATCCACGGTCATTCAGATATTTTTTGACAAACTGGCCTCGGGCGCTCTTTGACAAATCATTTTCTGACCGATACTTGCCTGTAAGAAAGCCGCTTGCCAACGAGAAGTAGCTGATCACGCCCAATCCTTTTTCCTGGCAAAGGGATTCAAGCTTCGTTTCATACTCGGAACGATCATAGAGATTATATAAAGGCTGCAGGCTTTGGTAGCTGGGATATCCCTGTTGTTCGCTGACCTGCAATGCCTGAGAAAGTCGTTCTGCGCTGTAGTTAGAAGCGCCAATGGCTCTGACTTTCCCTTGCTTGATCAATTGTGCATACGCTTCCAGAGTTTCTTCCAATGGTGTATCCAGATCGTCCGCATGTGACTGATACAGGTCAATGTAGCCCGTCTGAAGCCGTTGCAGAGAATCCTCTACTGCAGGCAGAATGTAGGATTTTGAAAGGCCTTTCTTATTCGCACCCATTTCCATTCCCACTTTGGTGGCGATGATAACCTTTTCCCGGTTGCCGCTTCGTTTAAGCCATTTACCAATAATTGTCTCGGATTCTCCGCCCTTGTTACCCGGAACCCATTTCGAGTAGACATCTGCAGTATCAATAAGGTTAAATCCGGACGCTACAAACGCGTCTAATAATTTAAATGATGTTGACTCATCTACAGTCCATCCAAAGATGTTACCTCCAAATGCTAGTGGAGATACTTCTAATCCAGAATTTCCGAGCTTACGTTTTTTCATTTTTATCTTACCTCCAGTATTTATTCTGTGCTTCAGAGTTTGTTGCTATTCAACTCTCCTAATAGCCGAATGCAGCAACATTATCTTATGTGAATATCAAAAGCTTGTTGATTGATCATGATGAAATACCTTTTAGCAACAGCCTGATAATACTTGAAATATCCACCCGCGGATTAGTAAGGCATTTACATATAAATGGGTTTATAGGTAAAATTTTGTATCCATTTCTGGGACTTATAAGCAAAACAATCAACCTTATAATCACAGTGTTCCTTGTGGTATTAATAGATTTGCCGATTCGGATGCTTCTTATAAGTAGACTCTAATTGTAATTGAATTTTACTCCCGTGTGAAAAGGGAACGCAATTTAAAATCTATCCCGCCTTTTAACTCTTATTTTCTAGAACCAAGATTTTCAGATAATACCCGACGAGACTGTTCCACTGTGTTTTTCTCATCTACATTTTGAATTATCGGAATATGGTAGTCTTTGGCGACTTTAACTATATGATCGCGGACATGCCTAATATTTCCGAAGTACTGAAGATGACGAGAAACATCTCTTAACGGGGAGTGTAGTTGTCTCTCTGTAATTCTTTGTCTATGCAGGTCCTCGTTTTCAATGTCTAACACTGCCTCGCCTATCAGGTCAATTATTTCAGGTTTTAATAGCTTTCTGATATGACGTGGAGAAATGTGAACTCCTTCGATAATTAGATTGATTCCTTCGATGAAGCTCCTTTCGATTACCGCTGCGACTGCAATGCTTATGATTCTAGCTTGTTCGTCATAAGCACAGATAAGAGGATCAGAACGATGAAAATCACAGGATTCCCATCCATCTTCTAAGCTCTTATGACCGTCATAAGAAGAATAGAAGAGAGGAGGGTATGTATCTCCGGGTATTATACGCCTTAATACCTCGCGTAGGGAGTCTGTGCCTATTATGGAACTAACATGTAGAACCGGATCCATGGAAAGCTCTAACGCTATAGTTGATCTACCAACTCCAGTGGGACCGCCAATAAGATAAACGAAGTTCATTCAATTTTATCCCGTATTACTTTGTTTAGAGGTCTGTCGGTTGAAATTGGACGCTCTCAAATTCTGAAGTAACGTTGAGTATCTTTTATAACTGTTAAATACCTAAATTATCATGTCTGTGACATCTTGCAATATCTTCAAGGGCAGGTTTGCAATTTGCCGACGCTATTTGAATTTTGCTAACCTATTGGGATCACGACAAGAACAAAGATAAAACGGCAATCCAAATCTTTTCCCATATGAGGTTATCGCCTACCACGTTGCCAACGACTGCTCATCCTTAAGAGATTCCTACTATCCTATGGTATCATTGCGAACAAATTCACGGAGCTTGCACTGAGAGAATCGAATGCTTTCAGTGTAAACTCCGTCCAAGGGCTTCTCGCAATGACCGAAGGGGGCGTATGTTCCATTCTGATGCCCAGCAGCTTGCAGCAGGGGTTCCGCTATGCTAAAGTGTCATTTCGAACGTTGTCCCGAGCAAAGACTTGAGGGCAGTGAGGAATCTCAATATATTGCTTTGGTCGCTGCCGCTCCTTCGCAGTCTGCTTTGCCCAAGTTGATTATCTGATCGGGATAACTCAATTCTGTATTTAACACACAAATGACAGGTGAGTGAACTCATTTTTTTAACTTAAAGATTATTTGGGGGAATACTATAGATTTCTAAATGACGAACATAGAAATGCCAAGAAAGTTTGTCGTATTGACAACACAGCGTTCGGGCTCTAATTATTTCTGCTTTTGGTTGAATAATCATCCAAACGTGCGTTGTCATTCGGAGCTGTTTTTGAGGAAATATACTTATATGGACGGCTTCCGTTACTATTGTAATTCCAATCATTTAAGATGCCTTCTATACAATACCTTTGGCGGTAAGCTCCTTGCTAAGCTGCCTTATAATTTAATTATAAGCGGTCTCATTAAGGATTTTTACTACTCACTCTTGAATAATCCGGCTCACAGCGGGCCTTTGACGGATCAAGAAGATACACAGGCCCGGGGCCGTTATCATCCAAGGGGAAGTCCCGAGGAGGACAAGGCTATCGGCTTCAAATTGATGTATGATCAGCTTAAATACTATGGATTTTTAAAGAACTTTATAAAAGAGGAAGGCATATCGGTAATTCATTTGATTAGGAACAACCCTCTCAAAATATATCTTTCAAGGCTGACCGGAAGGAAAAGAGGAGTTGCACATGCGATATACGAAGTGAAAGAAGTAAAGGTATGGGTAGACCCGAAGAAAATATTAAACCATTTGAATCTAATAATGAAAAATCAAGAAAGAATGAAGAAATTTTTCTCTGATAATTCTTACTTAGAAATCGCGTCTGAAGATTTCTTTGGTAACCATTCAGAAACGTCTAAAAAGATATTGGATTTTTTAGGGGTTGACGAGCGCGAAATACGGGCGCCAAAATTAAAGAAACTTAATCCCGACTCTGTTAGGCAGATTATTGAAAATTACGACGAAATTTTTGAGGTAATAAAAGGGACCTCCTACGAACGTTTTCTCGGCTAGGGTTCCAAAGTGGTTTCCAGATTTCTAGGTCTCCCGATTGACGGATGGGGAAACGCTGATTTCAAGAAGCCTTTTCTTTTCGTTTAAAGAAATTTTAAGGGCTGCTATTGAGGTTGAAGTCCTCACAACACAATATGCAAGATAAGCGTAAGCCGCACCCATAAAAGAATGTTTGGGGATTAGTAAAAGTAACAACGCAACGTATAAGGCTGTAGAGATTATTCCAACGATTGTTCTAAGGCCCGGTCTTCCGATAGCAAGTAAAGCCGGGCTTATCCAGAAAATGACCTTGGATATTACAACTCCTATAGTAACAATGCGAAGTGCGTTTGAAGCGGGAAGATACTGTTTCCCAAATACTAGACTTATGATTAGGTCCGAGAATATCAGGATTACGACCGCCACGGGTATTACAAATTTCATCAGGTTTTTCGTCGTGTATTTAAGCATTCTTTTAAAATCTTTTAAAGCATTGGTGGTTAAAATCCTCACCAATTCGGGATATATGGCCTCATAAAGAGGGTCAGCGATACGCGTCATAACCTTTGAAAATGATTGGGCAATTTTGTAATACGCTGTCGCTTCCTTTCCTGTAAAGTACCCCAGCGCCAGAACCCCTAGGTAATTATCACCTGCCATCTTGATTGTAGCCGCCAGGCTTGTGTTACCTAAAAACCATGCAATTCCCTTCCACTGGTCTCTAATCAGGTTCAGATCGGATTTCCACCACCTTTCAATCTCGCTTTCCTTAAGTGTACTCGAAACAGCCCATTGCCTTATACCAAATCCTAGGAAGCTGGCTACTATAAAAGAAAATAAAACTCCTTTTATTCCCATACCTGAATACAGGACTACCGAAACAAGAACGAGTCTAAAGAAGTTATTGAAGGATGAGATAAAGGCTATACTCTTAAACCTGTCAAAAACTCTGAGGATTGCATCTGAAGTCGAATTTGCAGTATCAATGAGGAGACTGAGAGCATAGATACAAATGAGAGGGTATGCCTGAGGGGAATGAATCAGATACGCGCTTGCTATTTTCGCGGTAATAACAGCTATAATCAAAGCCAGTACTCCACTTGATATATCTATCATGTATGAAAGCTTAATCATAGAGCGAGTTTTCTCTCTCTCCCCACTTGTCCAAAATGTGCCTATATACTTTGTCGCAGTCTCCCAAACCCTGAAATCAAAGAATTGGTTTAGGATATCTACATAGGCAATGATTAGGGCTAGCAGTCCATAGTCGCTAACCCCTAGCATTCTTGCTACGACAACCGTTTGTAGAGCGGAAAAAACGCTCGATGCAGTTTTTCCTCCAAAAAGCCAAGAGGCATTGAGATAAAGCCGTTTTGTCAAGATTTTTGTCTTACTCATATGATAATCCGAGCAGGCGGGTCTTCTTCAGTAAGGCTTTTTATAACTTTCAAGTAATTTTTAATCATTTTTTCTTCTGTGAATGATTTCTCAACCATCAGTTTTGCATTCTCGCCCATGTTCCGGGCTTTTTCCTCATCGCTAAGTAAAACTAAGATGGCATCTGCAATTTCATCTATGCTCTCCGGATTCACCAAATATCCGGTTAGTCCGTGTTGTATGGCTTCCTTTGAGCCTCCATGGTCTCCTGCTATGGCGGGTTTTCCCCTCGCACTTGCCTCAAGAAAAGCGTTTGGCAGTCCCTCAACTTTATTGTTCCATGGTCTGTTTGGCATTATGAATACGTCACATAAGTCATAGAAATCAATTGTTTTTTCATGGGGCACGCCACCGGTAAAAATCACATTATCCCCTACTTTCTCTTCCTCGGCAAGCTTTCTGAATATTGCTTTGTATCTTCCCTCTCCAACTACAAGGTATTTGAGGTGCGGATATTTTGCTATAACCTTCGGAAGCGCCCTTATGACCATGTCCTGTCCCTTTCTGGGGAGGACCCTTGCCACGGTAAGAAGGATTTTGTCCCTTTCGCCTATGCCCAATTTGTTTCTCAATCGCTCTAGATTTTTATCGTTGGGCTTCTGATAAACCATATAACTTTCTACCCCACTATATATAACTGTAATTTTATCTCTAGGGATTCCGATCCTCTCCAGCAATTCCCTTGTGGAATGGCTTACGGCTATTATTTTTGTTGAATTCGCGTAAAGCCTGCGTATTGGAAATTGGAGAAGCCTTTTGTTTATCTTTTTGCTAAAGAAACAGGTTGTTATACCGGAGCCTGCTACGCGCGCTATGGGCTTGAACGAGAAAAAGGGAAAGAGACCTCCTACTGCTTCAGCCTCTTCGGTTATGAATAAAACAATATCTGGCTTCTCCTTAGCAATAGTCAAAGAAAAGAATATCCATCCCCAAAAATATTCAATAAATGGTAGTTTCTTTACTAAGCTTTTTCCGAGAAAGGGGATTCGGATTATTTTAGAGCTTAGAGTCTTATCAATTTCTTTATCCTCAGATGAATACCCGGGAACTAGTGCTGCAACCTCCAGTCCCGCCTCGGAGATCCCTTTGACAAGTTTGAAACTCGATGTGGCTAGCCCTCCCAAAAACGGAGGGAATTCATGTGTGTATACAAGAACCCTCATAGATTAATAAACCTTTTCTTGCCTGCGATAATTGCTCCTCAGCCGATTAACTGGCACTAGAGCTCTATTTGCTATTGCAGTTTATTTTATATTACACTATATTGTGTTTTATAGTATATTTCGCTTCTGATCTGAGATAGTGATGTTGTTAATTGATTGTCTGGGTGGAATTTCAATTTACTACCCTTATCTAAAATTCAGGAGATAAAAATGAGCGATCTTGTATCCGAATTAGTTACATTTCTTTGCACCGGCTTAGGGGAGGGGAATACAAATACAGATAAACTTACAAGGCAGATGGTTATTTTCAATCCGGACAGGGATTATAACCAGACTAAGATAGAGATTGTAGAAGCACTGAGAGAGCTTAAGGATAGCGGGCAAATTCAAATTATTACCACTGGCTGGGAGTTGGGACAGGAGTTTTTCTATATCTGCGCAAATAGATTGGAGGAGGATTAGTTTGACCATTGAGTTTGTAAAAAGAGTGTAAGCACCAGGGATAAGACTCCTCAGGAGGGTTGATTGCAGGTACTCGATTACATAAGGATAGTTGGCATATCAGAAACCGAGGCTATATCTCTCGATGCTTTTGATGTGACATTTAACATCATTTACTCTAAAGACTCTGATTTCAGTAGCCCCCGAAGGGGGGTGTTTACTCTCAGATTATCTGAATTTATTGATATAAGTAATTCCGGCAATCGTGATATTGAAAATATGGCCTTGGGTCTCATAGGGCAGATTTTAATAAGGGAAAAAAGAGAAGATGGCTCAGTTAAGGTTCTTCATCTTCTTGGCATGGCACTTGGTGATTGGCTGATTAAAAATGGAAGAACTAATTTGAAACATTGAGCTCGAGTTTACCAAACACACTGGTTTTTCATTACTGCCTGGACTTTTAAGGTCAGTTAGGCGAAAAAGAATTATGTTTTAGTTGCATAAAGTCGCCCCTCTATATGGGAATGTGGGGCTCAAAGGGAGGTTTTATCGGACTCCTCACTACCACAGCGCTGAGTAAACCTTCGTTCAACTGAACTCGATTAAGTCAGGTCTCATTAGTTTGTGGAGTCCTGAAGACCTCCCCCAAATGAGTTTCCGGCTTCCGAAAAACCATATCGAACCGGTTTTATCCTGAATTGGATTAAATTTTAGTTTATTTAATAAAAGGTCTTTACATATTAATTAGGATTGGTGTATAATCAGGACAATTTTTTATCTGTTCTTTGAAAATAATTTAATTATTTTTTGAGGTAGAGGAAGGAGCAAAGCTATTTGTTTGCTCTTGAGCCTGGGGTGAGAGCATTATTTCCTAATAAGTTTCAGCAGGGAGGATTGGTTATGACCTCAAAACGTTCTCTTATCCTGATATTTATGCTTTTTCTTCCACATACCGTTTTTGCCGCTACGAAGTACGTTGTTAAAAAGGGGGACAGTTTATATAAGCTGTCAAAGAAATTCAGCGTTTCTGTTAATGACTTAAAAAAAGCAAATAAACTAGATGTAAGTAATTTGGATGTTGGGGATGTTCTCCTAGTACCTACTTCCAAAAATTCTACGAATAATGCGGCTTCGGGTAGCCAACGTGAGTATGTTGTTGCCAAAGGTGATACATTAAGCGAGATTGGCGAAAAGTTTGGAGTTTCCGCTAATTCTATCAAAGTCGCAAACAATCTAAATAGCAACAACCTGAGCGTAGGACAAAAGCTTATTATTCCTTCTTCCTCTAAGTCTAATTACATTAAGGCAGAAGCAAAAAAAGAGACCAATACGAGCGCCCAGGAAAAAAAACCAGTAGAAACCAAAAGTAACCCATCCTCGGTTTCAACAAAATACACTGTCAGAAAAGGGGATACGCTTGGCGGGATAGCCAATAAATACGGTGTGTCCGTTCGCAAACTTAAGGGTGCAAACGGGCTTAAAAGTGATAGTTTAAAAATAGGAAAGGTTCTAATAATACCTGGATCAGTAAGTAAAGAAGTCGCCCGAGGGGAAATCTCTCCAGAGCCAGTTCTTAATGATAAAAAATACGTTGTTAAAAAAGGAGACAGCCTATACGACGTATCAAAGAAATTTGGAGTTTCAATTGATTCTATAAAGAAAGCAAACGGGCTAAGTAATAATGGACTGAAAGTTGGCGATACTCTCTTAATTTCTGGTTCCAAAGAGCAAGCAGCCTCGGTTAACCAAAGTAAGTACGTTGTTGCTAAGGGCGATACATTAAGCGAAATTGGTGAAAAATTTGGGGTATCCACAAATATAATAAAGAAGGTAAATAATCTAAATAGCAACAGCCTAAGGATAGGACAAAAGCTTATCATCCCTTCTACCGGGTCTGCTAGACTAAATGTTGAACAACCTGACACTGCTCAAAAAGAGCTAACCGTTTCCAAGAGTACGCAAGAAGAAAAACCGCCCGCAGCCCAAAACAATCTGCCTTCAGTTTCAATAGAATACACTGTTAGGAAAGGCGACACGCTTGGCGTAATAGCCAATAACTTTGGAGTTTCTGTACCCGAACTAAAGACCGCAAACGGACTTAGAAGTGATAGTTTGAAGGCAGGAAAGGTTCTCATAATACCAGGAGCTGTAAATAAAGAGGTTGTTAGAGAGGTCTCATCTAAGCCCGTTCTTATTAGCAGAAGGTATGTTGTTAAAAAGGGAGACAGCCTACATCGTCTATCAAAAAAGTTTGGGACATCTATTACATCAATAAAAGAAGCAAGCGGCATTAAAGGGAACGCTATAAGGATTGGACAGGTACTTACCATCCCCGGCAAGGAGCAATATATAGATACGTATAAGTCCGATTTGCCAGAATCCTACTCTTTAATTGATAATAACCATTATGATCTGAATAAAGCAGATGATCTTGTTTCTCGAAGCACTATTATCAATGTAGCAAAGAGGTTTCTTGGGGCTCCTTATAAATTTGGCGGCACCTCTCCTGTTAGGGGTATTGACTGCTCGGCATTTGTCAATAAGGTATTTGATTTTTTTAATGTAGATCTTCCTAGAACCGCCCGGGATATATATAAGGTTGGACGAAGTGTGGCTAAAAGCGAACTTGCTACTGGAGACCTTGTGTTTTTTAGAACCTATGCAAGTTACCCTTCTCACGTTGGAATCTATATCGAAAATGATGAATTTATACATGCTTCCTCTGCGGCTAAGAAGGTGACAATTGATAGCATTAATCGTTCTTATTATAGGAAGAGGTATATCGGGGCTAAAAGAATTGAGGTCAGTGGTTTGTTCTATGGTGATTTGTCTCAAGATTATAAAGGTTTTGAGATACAATAATTGATTTCATCTTTATATTAAAAAAGTAGTAATTTTGCCACCGGGAAAGAAGGATTAATCCGACAAATGATACAAAGTACATGATGCACGATGCAGGATAAAGCTTTGAATCTCTGCATTCTCTATCGTGTATACTGTTTCCTCCCTGTCTTTATTAATGTCCATTTGTGTTCGTGTGTGGCCGAATGAGTATTCCAGCACAAATTTGAAATATGTAAACCCCGTGTATATATTATTGAAAAGGAAAATTATGCCTGAGCATATTACTAGATTTAGAGATTTTCTGGTCTCTGAAAGAAACTACTCGGAACACACAGTAAGAGCCTATATGACTGATCTCAGGGAATTTAAATCGTTTCTTGAAAAGAGAATAGGTTCTCATGACGGAGATGTTGATATATCTCGTGTCCAAGAAATAGATATAAGGGCTTATATAACCTGGCTTTACAAGAAAAATTCAAGAACTTCCATATCTAGAAAAATTGCCTCAATTAGAGCCTTTTTTGAGTTTCTTATAAGGGAAGGCGTGATCTTGAATAATTCTGCTAAGCTCGTTCCCACTCCGAAGGGTGAGAAGAAGCTCCCCGCTTTTTTAACCGTAGATGAGGTGTTTAAACTCGTTGATGCCCCTGAAAATGACGGTGTTTTGGGTTTAAGGGATAAAGGAATACTAGAGCTTTTCTACTCAAGCGGCCTCAGGGTAAGCGAGCTTGTCGGAATAAACTTGGGCGACCTGAATCTTATAGGTTCCGTTGTCAAGGTTCTTGGCAAGGGGGGCAAGGAGAGGATCGTTCCCCTTGGTTCTAAGGCAGTGGAAGCGATTAGAGAGTATATTGGAAAAAGAGAAGAGCTTAATCCGAAAGGGGATTTTTTCTTCGTGAACTCTCGTGGCGGAAGGCTTACTGTAAGAAGTGTGGCGAGAATCGTAAAAAAGTACGCAGCTATTTCCGGAATTCCCAAAAACGTTAGTCCCCATGTTCTTAGGCATACTTTTGCCACTCACCTTTTGGGAAGCGGCGCGGATCTGCGAGCAATCCAGGAGATGCTTGGACACAAGAGTCTTTCAACCACTCAGCGCTACACCCACACGTCAATTGAAAAAATCATGGAGGTTTATGATAAAACTCATCCGAGGGCATGACTAATATGACATCATTTCACGGTACTACGATAGTTTGTGTGAGAAAAAACGGTCAGGTCGCAATGGCAGGGGACGGTCAAGTAACGCTGGGTCAGACTGTGATAAAACACACGGCCAGGAAGGTAAGAAGAATTTATAGTGACAAAGTAATTGTGGGGTTTTCCGGAGCCACGGCGGATGCTATCACCCTTTTTGACAAATTTGAAGCAAAGCTTGAGGAGTATAGGGGTAATCTGAGAAGGTCGGCCGTCGAGCTTGCACGGGACTGGCGAACCGATAGAATCTTAAGAAGGCTAGAAGCTCTGCTCGTCATTGCTGATAGGGAAGCGATGTTTATTATTTCGGGAAGCGGAGACGTACTTGAGCCAGACGATAATGTAATCGCAATTGGCTCAGGCGGTCCTTTTGCTCAGGCTGCGGCAAAGGCGCTTTTAAGGCACTCCAAATTAAATGTGCGGGAAATCGCTGAGGAGTCTCTTAAAATTGCGGCGGAAATCTGTATTTACACAAATGATAAAATTATAGTTGAGGTTTTATAAATTAATGAATAAGGAAGCATTTTTTACCCCAAGGGAAATCGTTTCAGAGCTTGATAAATACATAGTTGGCCAGAACAAGGCAAAAAAAGCAGTTTCAATTGCTCTCAGAAACCGCTGGAGGCGTCAGCGCGTATCACCTGAGCTAAGGGATGAGATAGCGCCCAAAAACATATTGATGATCGGACCTACCGGCGTTGGGAAGACGGAGATCGCCAGAAGACTGGCAAAACTTTCCCAGGCTCCTTTTCTAAAGGTTGAGGCTTCAAAGTTCACCGAGGTTGGGTATGTGGGAAGAGATGTTGAATCAATGATTCGAGACCTTTCGGATATAGCCGTAAAGATGCTAACCGATGAAGAGAAACAAAAAGTATTGGTAAAAGCCGAGGACTTAGCGGAAGAAAGAATCCTTGATCTCTTATATCCAAAGAATAAAACTGAAGAATCCGATTCATTAAACGATACAAGGGAGAAGTTAAGAAAGCTTTTGCGAGAAGGAAAGCTTGATGAGAGATACGTTGATATTGAAGTAACATCAAGAAATTTTCCCATACAGGTTTTTTCCCCTACCGGCGGTCTGGAAGAGATGGATGTAAATATCTCCGATATGCTTGGCAATCTCTTTCCAAAACGAACAAAAAAGAGAAAAGTAAAAGTTCCTGAAGCAATGAAGATCTTGATTCAGGAAGAAGCTGAGAAGCTCGTTGATATGGATAAGATAGTTAAACTCGCAATCGAGAGGGTAGAACAGGCCGGGATTATCTTTATAGACGAGATAGACAAGATTGCAGGGCGTGAAACCACGGCGGGTCCCGACGTTTCCAGAGAGGGAGTCCAGAGGGATTTGCTCCCGATAATAGAAGGCTGCACGGTAAATACAAAACATGGAATGGTAAGAACGGATCATATACTTTTTGTTGGAGCAGGAGCTTTTCACGTTTCTAAGCCCTCTGACCTTATTCCTGAGCTTCAGGGTAGATTTCCAATAAGGGTGGAGCTTGACCCCCTTACAAAAGAGGATTTTATCAGGATTCTTACGGAACCAAAAAATGCGCTTATCAGGCAATATAAAGAGCTTCTCAAAACTGAGAATATTGAGCTACTATTTAAAGAAGATTCAATGTCTGAGATTGCGGAGATTGCCGCTCAGGTGAATGATTCGACAGAAAATATAGGCGCAAGAAGGCTTCACACAATTATGGAGAAAATACTTGAAGATGTTTCCTTTAACGCCCCCGATATGCCCAAGCAGAAAATCGTAATAGACGCAAAATACGTAAAAGAGAAGATCGAGGGTATTGTAAAAGATAGGGACCTGAGCCACTATATTTTATAAAACCAACCTTGCGAAGTACCAATTGAGGAAATTGCGGTTGCATTTGAAATATTGGAAACGTAATTAGGAGCCGTTTCCAGCCGCAATCGCGCCAGGATGGTGCTCCTACGGATTAGTTAGGTAATCGTATGAATGTATTTGAATACTCAAGAACTTGAGATTGTATTACAGTTCAAAAGTCTAAATTTTGCCCTGCCAGATTGCCTTACCTATAAAAAATGGCCCCAGGCTCTCAAGATATTTAGAAGTCTGCTTGGTTTTTCGCATAGCCTGAACTACGCTCGATAACGGATATAACTCCTTTCCCAATAAGCCAATTACGAAATCATTGTCATTTTTATCCAAACCATGGCAGGCAAGGCGGATATCCTTTGCATATCCGGCTTTGCCGTATTTAAAGCCGACTTTCCCATGTTCTCCTAGTACGGCTCGTTGTTCGTCTTCAGGCAGGTTCTCAAATGACTTGACCCTTTTTAGGGGATACCAAATTGCCCAGGGCCAATCTCTGTCGAGTATTCTTCTCCGAGGCTCGTTTATGAGGGTCTCTTCTAAATCCGGCTCATAGCCGAAGGAGTAGGTCCGACCAAGCGTTGTATATTCAGGTTTCGGGGTGAGTTCGGTGAAGGAAGTCTGATTGAGGACGTTTCTGAGACCGTCTAAAAAGAAATCTGGATTTTCGTTCATTGCGATTAAACCCACTCCACATGGGTCGTTTATATCCAAATATAAGGCTCCATCAATATTAGCCTGTTCTAGTTTTTCTATGATGGGTTTAGTGTCACGACAATTGCCGAAGGCCAGAAATTGAATAAATAATCTCCGGTTTAATGATATAGGAGTCCCGTCTTTCTTCCTTCCCTTCTCACTTATGTCAAGCTGAATATCATCTTTATTTGTGGCCATATCAGCAAATTCCTTTAAAATGAAATATAACAGATTATACCGGATTTATTGAATTTGCTAATCAACAAACTGGTATCAAATTTTAGGATAATACTACATTATACCGGGAGCTTTTTATTGCAAGAAACTTTATTTACTATATAATAAATATCTCATTTTTTCGACAGAGTGCTTGTAAATGAAAGAATTAATCCATAAAGCAGAAACGCTTATTGAGGCGCTTCCCTACATAAGAGAGTTCTATGGCAAGACCATTGTGGTGAAGTATGGAGGCAGCATTGGCGGCAAAGAACTCCATGGCTTTGCCCGTGACCTTGTACTTATGAAATATGTGGGGATGCATCCCGTGGTTGTTCATGGAGGCGGTCCTCAGATTGGAAGCCTTCTCGAAAGACTGGGAATAAAATCTCAGTTTGTCGCGGGCTTGAGGGTTACGGACTCGGAAACGATGGAGATAGTGGAGATGGTCCTTGTCGGAAAGGTTAACCAGGAGATCATAGCCGCTATAAACTCGCTTGGAGGGAAAGCGGTTGGTGCTTCTGGACAGGAAGGGAATATAATAGTCGCAAGGAAATTGGATATATCCAAATTTGCCCATGATAATAATGTTGACATTCCTGAGGGGATGGACTTGGGGATGGTGGGGGAAGTGGAAACCATAAATCCTCATTTGATAAAGGTTCTTGAGGACGCAGGGTTTATTCCGGTTATTGCTCCAATTGGTTTTGACGAAATGGGAAGGTCTTATAACATAAATGCAGATCATGTCGCGGGGAAAGTCGCGGGAGCGCTCAAGGGGGAGAAATTGATTCTTCTCACAGATGTGCCCGGTATATTGGATGAGGAGAAAAACTTAATCTCTTCCCTCACCGAGGGGTCTGCAAGAGACCTTATAAGAAAGGGAATAATTTCCAGTGGAATGATACCTAAGGTTATGTGTGCAATCGAGGCCCTGCATGAGGGAGTTAATAAAGTTCATATAGTTGACGGAAGGGTTGAGCATGCGCTAATTCTTGAAATCTTTACCGATGCCGGAGTTGGAACAGAGATACTGCTTTGAATACCGAACAAATAATTTCGAAATCCCAAAGATACTTGATCCATAACTATTCCCGTCATCCAATAGTGCTGATGAGAGGAGAGGGGTGTTGGATATGGGATGCCGATGGTAAAAGATACCTTGATTTTACTACCGGAATTGCTGTAACAAACTTGGGCCACGGTCATCCTGCTATAATAAACGCTATAGAAGAGCAGGCTAAGAGTGTGATCCACGTGTCAAATCTTTTTCATATAGAACCGCAGGTTGAGCTGGCAGAGATTCTTGTAAAAAATTCTTTTGCCGACAAAGTGTTTTTCTGCAATAGCGGCGCGGAGGCGAATGAAGGCGCAATCAAACTTGCAAGAAGGTGGGGTGATGCAAATGGGGGGAGATACAAGATAGTTTCGGCACTTGGCTCTTTTCATGGAAGAACGCTTGGGGCGCTGAGCGCAACCGGACATAAAAAGTATCAAAAGGGGTTTAAACCGCTTGTGCCGGGTTTTAAATTTGTTCCTTATGGGAAGATAGAACCGCTAAAAAAAGCCATTAATGATGAAAAAGTATGTGCCGTGATTCTTGAGCCTATACAGGCAGAAAACGGTGTGATAATTCCTCCTGATGACTACCTACCCAAAGTAAGGGAGCTTTGTACTGAGAAGAACGTGCTTTTAATTCTTGATGAAATTCAGGTAGGACTTGGAAGGACTGGGAGGTTGTTTGCTTACGAGCATTACAGAATAGAGCCGGACATTATGACTCTTGCCAAGGCCTTAGGTGGGGGGATTCCCTGTGGCGCGGTTTTAGCACGCGATGAGGTTGCTATCTACTTAACACCAGGCTCTCACGGTTCCACTCTGGGAGGAAACCCCCTTGCTATGCATTCAGGGTGTGCTGTCCTAAGAACTATACTTGATGACGGACTCCTCGATAACGCAGCCAGAATGGGGGAGTATTTCTTACATAAGCTAACTGCGTTAGAAGAAGATTATAGTGAATTGATAAAAGAAGTTAGAGGAAAAGGACTTATTCTCGGAATAGAGATTAGAAACAAAGATAAAGCAAAAGAAGTTTCAGGAAAGTGCCTGGAGAAGGGATTTCTTGTGATCCTCACACAAGAGACCGTAATAAGGATTCTTCCACCGCTTATAGCGAAGCAGGACGAGATTGATTTTGCAATAGAAAAATTTGATGAATCATTCAGAGAGATTTCTTAATGCCAAGACATCTTCTTAGTATCTTTGACCTAGATAAAAAAGAGATAGAATCCCTCATTAAAAGAGCTTTTAAACTTAAAGCGCTAAAGAAAAAGGGTTCATCCCACCACACTCTAAAGGGTAAATACGTAGGGATGATATTTGAGAAGCTTTCTACCAGAACCAGGATATCGTTTGAGGTTGGAACGATTGACCTGGGAGGAAATGTTATCTACATGAGCTCCCGGGATATGCAGCTTGGTCGTGGTGAGACCATTGCCGATACGGCAAGAGTGCTGTCTTCTTACGTTGATGGAGTGATAATCAGGACTTATGGACAAGAGAGAATTGAGGAACTCGCCCGACATTCATCAATTCCCGTGATTAACGCTCTTACCGACCTTGAACATCCATGCCAGATTGTATCGGATTTATTTACCATAAAAGAAAAGGGTGTTGATATTAAGAAAATGAAACTCGCCTATATAGGAGATGGGAACAATATTGTTAATTCTTTAATTGGTGCCGCGGCAATATTGGGATTTCACTTGAGTGTAGCTACCCCGAAAGAATATGAACCTAATGGTAAAATATTGAGCGGTGCAAGAGGATACAAAAACGGAAAAATAGAGATTATCAACGATCCGAAAGAAGCAGCGAACGGTGCGGATATACTATACACAGATGTCTGGGTTAGTATGGGTCAGGAAGATGAAATGAGAGAAAGGCGCAAAATTTTTAAACCTTACCAGATAAACAGGAGGCTTCTTTCTTTTGCAAAGCCAAGTGTACTGGTAATGCATTGCCTACCTGCACATAGGGGCGAAGAGATTACGGATGAAGTAGTTGATGGGCCAAATTCAATCGTATTTGAACAAGCGGAGAACAGGCTTCATGTCGGAAAAGCAATACTTGAGATGTTTATAGGGAATTAGAAAACCCCGCCTATCCTGTTATATATTTTCACATTCTCTGCAAAGAAGAGAAAAGTGCAAATTTGAAACGCATTCTCTCTAATAATTAAATACTTTCTCAACATGGTATTATTTGCGATTTTTTTAGGGAAAGAATTTAGAGAGTTCAGTAAAATCAGGTAAGAAGCAATGAAATCGGAGGGGAAACAGTTCGTTAGGGATGATAGGAATTGAGAAAGCTGGAGTAGGGGCAATTCTTCAATTGCCCCTACTGTATATTTGGATGATTATAAAAAGTTAATCAACTTTGTATAAATTAGTAATCTTCGTCAATACTTATTCTTGGCTGATAGTCTATGTTGAACCCTCTTCTTATCGGTTCAGAATCGAAAACCCAGTAGCCACCCTTTATGAAGATATTTATCAGTCCAATCGGGGGTCGGATAACAAGGCTTAACAGCTTAAAGGGATGAATCGCATCGGCTGGGTCATAAACAGTTATTTCTTGTTGTCCTGGTCCCTGAGCAAAAGCAGAGGAAGCAAAAATTAAGATTCCAAGTGCAAGCCCATGAAATAATTTCATTTTCTCACATCCTCCTTTAAAGCATTTTTATGCTATAGTGGTAAATTATAGTACATTACTTGCCAAGGTCAATCATTGATTTAAACTTCTGAGCTCTGGCGGTTCAAACGAAAGTTAGCGTAGAAATTCATATGGCTAGGACTGGTATTTTATTTTGTATTAAATCAACATATGTGACTACAACTCTTAAATTTTATTTGATTTTGTCTCTGATTTAGTTTATTGCTTAGTTATGGCTTTAAGTTCGCTTATCGTTTACGAGCCTCTTGATGCATTAAGTGAAAACAGGGATTACTGGAGTGAATACATCTCTTTCTATGAGCAATACTGGGGTGGACCGACCTCCCCATATGGGGTATGGTTTGGCACTGAATACAATAATTTTAGGAACTCTCTTTCAAAGCATCTGGAGATTGACGAAGAGGACATTGTTGACTGTTTCTTCATGAAAGATAAAGAGGGAAAACATTATATTTCTCCATTCAGTTCAGAAATGAATTCCTACTTTCTGCATTCTGAGAATTATATACCGCTTCATTGGTTTCTCTTATTTAAACATGACGAGGGGGAATTTTTTTATACTCCTTGGGGATTCGGAGGAATTAATTATGATACAAAAATCAATCTCGGTTTTCAAAGACTGAAAGAAGCGGATGAAATCATAAAAGGGACATTGCAAGAACACAAAGAAACTCGTTTTAAGTTTCCTATCCTCCACAAACTCGGTGAGATTCAGGCTGGAATTGATAGTCTTAAGGCCTGGCTCGGAGGATTTGACCCAACTGGATACGTAGTTCTTAGCTATGGAGAAATATGCTCTTTTATTCATCCTTATACTATCAAAAATGAGCGTTCTGTGAACGAGATATGGCAAATACTTTATCTTATAAAGGAAGACCGGTTTGAAGAAGCTCAGTCTGTGCTAAGTATTATAGTTGAGAAGTGGGAGGATATAAGGAGAAAGGCTTCAGGAGATATTGATAAATTTACAATCCAGTAGCTAAGGTTCTTTTGTAGCTCAATAATAATCCAGTCATGGCTTCTAGCTTGTGCTTAATGAGTTCTCAAGTGGATTTGAACTGTTTACGCCATCCTTTTAAAAAGTTCCCTCGTTGATCGAGGCCTGCGATAACTCCATAAGTCACCTAAAAATAGAGATTATTTCACCAACACTTATGGGGGAATTCTGCTAATTCCTCGTCTAAATAATACGATCACCCTGGGTTGTCTGTCTAAATATAAGTTGAAACCAAAACGATTCTTGAGAGTTTAAATAAAGTGGAATAAATTTCACTTTACTGCATCCATTTTAGGGGAATTACATCATAACTTCAAGGAGAAAGGGTTATGCTCAAATATAAAGAATTAAATGAGATATTTGATGAGGATTCAACGCCCCGAATTGATTCTCTTCCAGTGGGTTTTGCCCCGATAGAGTCTGAAGATTATTTTAAGGAAGATTTTAATCTCGATATTGAACCATCCGAGGAAATCTCAATAACTGGAAGCGTGAACGAAATTCCCAATCAGGATTTAAGATTAATAAATGCTTACTTTAAAGAAGTTAGCACTGAGCCGCTTCTTACACCAAAGGAAGAAATTGAAGTTGCGGCAAAGATAAGAAAATGTGAAGCAAGAGCAAGAGAGATGCAAAGGGTTATTGAGAGAATTCTTAGCAGAAGGGTCAGGCGTGATGACAAGAAAACGCTTCTAGAGTTAATAGACGTTGCGGATAAGAGTCCTAATAAAACAGAATTATTTGAAAAACGCATCAAGAGACTTGTAAATCTTCTTCAGGCATATTCCGGAAAGGCTATTCAGTTCAGAAACAGATTTATCAAGGCGAACTTAAGGCTTGTTGCAAGCATGGCAAAAAGATACATGGGGCGTGGAGTTCCCTTTTTGGATTTGATTCAGGAGGGTAATCTGGGGCTTATAAAGGCGGTAGAAAAGTTTGACTATACAAAGGGCTACAGATTTTCTACTTATGCTTGCTGGTGGATAAATCAGGCCATGACCAGGTCGCTTTATAATCAGACAAGAACTATTAGGGTTCCATCCTATTTGCTCGAGAAAGCGGGTAAAGTCCAATATACGCGGTCTAGGCTTAAGGAAAAGACTGGAAAAGCGCCTAATGCCGAAGAAATTGCAAAGAAGGTAAATATGTCCGTAGAGGGTGTAAAGCGGATACTTGAAACAGGGGAAAAGGTAGTAAGTCTCGACTCTACGATATGGACGGAAGAGAAAATGACCTTTATTGATTTTGTTCCCGATCCTAATTCTCCGTCACCCGATTCCCTAATAGCGGCTGCTTCCATTCCCAAGAATGTTGACCATGCACTTTCAATTCTGAATTTCAGGGAGAGGGAAGTTATTAAAATGAGGTTCGGAATAGGGTATGAAAATCCGTTTACGCTTGATGAGGTGGGAAAACGATTTGGGTTAACTAGAGAAAGAATTAGACAGATAGAAAGAAGCTCGATTCATAAACTTAAAAAGTCAAAATCGGCTGCCGCTCTTAGAAGCCTGGTGGAAGTTTACAAGTGAGATTCAGGGCATTTTAATAGTTTGTTCTAAACCTACCCCCCAAGCCTGGAAATATAAGCAATACCTTGGACGTAGAGTAACTGTACGCCCCCTGCTGGATTTTTCCTAAGATTAGTATTAAACCCCTCTGGAATAGCTCGCCTTAATGGTATTATTTTACACTGTTTAGGTCAATAAAATTGAGAGACAGCGACATTCATAATGTTATTAGAATCTTGAGGAAAGAGAGCAGCAAATGGGACGTCCCGGTTGTTACACTGGCTGCGGAGACTTCTCACGATCCTTTTAAAGTGTTAGTATCAACAATTCTCAGCCTTCGCACGCAGGACAAGACTACTGAGGAGGCGTCAAAGGGATTGTTTCAGCTTGCGGATAATCCCTGCGATATGTTGAAGCTTAGCGCTGAGGTGATTGAGAAAACAATATATCCGGTTGGATTCTATAAAACTAAGGCAAAAACAATCCTTTACCTCTGCCAAGAGCTTATAGAAAGATACGATTCGAAAGTACCGGACGACCTGGATGAATTACTGAAACTAAAAGGGGTAGGAAGAAAAACCGCAAACCTGGTTGTCACTTTAGGATATGGAAAGCCTGGAATCTGTGTTGACACGCATGTTCACAGAATATCTAATAGATGGGGTTATGTAAAAACGAGGACACCTCTTGAAACAGAAATGGTTCTTAGAGAAAAGCTTCCCAGGAAATACTGGATCGAAGATAATACCCTATTAGTAGGTTTCGGACAGTATCTATGCCGACCTATTTCTCCAAAATGCAGTGCGTGTCCCATTGAAAAGTACTGTGATAAAGTCGGTGTGAAAAAAAACAGGTGATATTTAGATAAAAACGAAATTAATTGAGAAGTCTTATCTGCAAGTTTGACTACCCTATCTTTCCAAATATAATCTAATACGTTTATTTTTATAACTGACAGGATACATAGAAGGAGGTAAAAGGAAATTTGGAATCGGTGCTTTTCTACATATTCGCAGCAGCTTCGGTAGCAGGTGCTCTTTTGGTAGTTTTTCACAAAAACCCCATAGCTAGCGCTCTTTCTCTTGTGCTTACGCTTTTTTCAACTGCGGTTCTTTTTATTTTTCTTCTTGCTCATTTTGTTGCTGCTATCCAAATTCTTGTCTATGCCGGTGCTATAATGGTCTTGTTTATGTTTACGGTTATGTTCTTGAACATAAGAGAAGAATCTCTAAAGTTTGATGCTCAAAATCTTCCTGTTAAGCTCGGTGTTTTGTTGCTAATTCTTTTTATTTTTGGTTATTTTGCAAGTATAGGTTTTAAAAAGAGCTTTTCTCTAAACCATGCTGCTTCACTTCCCGAAAGCTTTGGTACTGTTGAAGGAGTAGGAGAGGTTCTTTTTAAAGACTACCTTCTTCCATTTGAGCTTACATCAGTATTGATCGTAGTGGCTATTCTAGGCGTAGTTGCGATAGCCAAAAGAGGGACTGACTGAATTGATTGTTACAATAGAACATTATTTGGTACTCAGTGCCATTCTTTTCATCATAGGTGCTTATGGGGTTATTATAAGAAAGAACCTGGTTATCGTGCTTATGTCCCTGGAACTAATGCTTAATTCTGCAAACCTTGCTTTTGTGGCATTTTCAAAGGCACTAGGAAATATGACGGGACAGGTATTTATGATAATGACACTCACTGTGGCCGCGGCTGAGGTGGCTGTTGGACTTGCTCTTGTTGTTGCGATTTATACTCATCGGGGAACTTTGGATATAGATGTTTTAAAAATGCTTAAAGGATAACATCACGGAATACAGGATGCATGATACAAGATGCAAGATGTAAAAAACATGAATCGTGCATGTTGCAACATTTCAAAGGATAAATAAACAGATGCTTGCCTGGATAATCTTTGCTCCTCTAATCGGTGCTTTGATAAATGGACTTGTTTTTGCTTCAGGATTTTGGAAGAAAGTTCTTCACGGAGATGAACACTCGGAAAAGAGGATAGTAAGCGTTGTTGGATGTGGCGTGATCCTAATTTCCGCAGCAATCTCTTCAATTATGTTTCTCAAGCTTCGCGCGCTTGACCCTGCTGAGAGACAAATCATTCAAGAACTATTCGTCTGGATTCCTTCAGGGGAATTTCAGGTATCGTATGGGTTTTTATTTGACTCCCTTTCCTGCGTTATGGCTCTTGTAGTTACGTGGGTCAGTTTTCTTATTCACATCTATTCAATCGGTTATATGCATGAAGACCATTCCTATTCCAGATACTTTACTTATCTAAACATATTCGTTTTCTTTATGCTAATTCTGGTTCTTGGAAACAGCTTCCCTCTTATGTTTGTTGGTTGGGAAGGAGTCGGTCTTGCCTCTTATCTTCTTATTGGTTTTTGGTACGACGACCCCGAAAAAGCTTATGCGGGTAGAAAAGCGTTTATAGTAAACAGAATAGGTGACTTCGGCTTCATACTGGGCATATTTCTAATATTCTTTGTATTTGGCTCTGCAAGTTACGGAGAGGTTTTCAAGAAGGCACTCGATCCGGGATTCATGAGTAATATTCCTGGCGCAGTTATTACTGTAATAGCCTTACTTCTATTTGTAGGCGCGGTAGGAAAATCCGCTCAGTTCCCACTCTATGTATGGCTTCCTGATGCTATGGCGGGTCCCACTCCGGTAAGCGCGCTAATTCACGCCGCTACGATGGTTACAGCAGGAGTTTATATGGTAGCAAGGTGTAACATTTTTTATTCCGTTTCTCCCACGGCTCAAATGATTGTTGTTGGGATTGCGGCGTTTACGGCTTTTCTTGCCGCAACTATTGCCCTTACTCAGAACGACATTAAAAAAGTTCTTGCTTATTCAACTGTAAGCCAGCTTGGTTATATGTTCATGGGCGTAGGCTGCGGGGCTTATATTGCCGGGATGTTTCACCTTGTAACTCACGCCTTTTTTAAGGCGCTTTTATTTTTAGGTTCTGGAAGTGTCATCCACGCTCTCGGTGGAGAACAGGATATAAGGAAGATGGGCGGATTAAGAAAATTTCTCCCTGTAACGTCGCTAACATTTCTCGTAGGAACTCTTGCAATCTCAGGGATTCCTCTCCTTTCAGGCTTTTTCAGCAAAGATGAGATACTCGGCTCTCTTTATGAAAGGGGTTTTATAATTGCCTGGATCGCAGGACTTATTACGGCGGTCCTTACAGCCTTTTATATGATGCGACTGTATCTTCTTACGTTTGAAGGAGAAGCCAGGGCTTCGGGGGAAGTAAAGCAACTTATACACGAGTCTCCTTCTTCTATGACGCTTCCTCTTATAATTCTTGCCGTGCTTTCCGTTATCGGCGGATATATGGGCGTTCCTGAGTTTATGGGGAAAGTAGTAGGAATTCACGATTCAAATATATTTGAAAAGTTTCTAGCGGCTTCGATACTTGTAGAGGAAATAAAGCACTTAGAGCATCACGCTTTAGGGCATTGGACACTGGTTGTGTTTTCAATTATTGCGGCTTTCTTGGGGATCGGATTAGCTTTTTATACGTATATCATTAAACCGTCTATTCCAGAGTCAGTTGCAAAGAACCCTGGTATCTCTTCTCTCTACCAGGGTTCTTATGGAAAGTGGTTTGTGGATGAGATCTATAATGTGCTTTTTGTGAGAACTTTCGTCCGTTTAGCAAATATAGCTGCTTTATTCGACATGAAGATCATTGACGGTGCGGTAAACGGAATTGCAAAGGTCATTGGAGAGGCGGCGGCTATTTTACGTAACGCACAGACTGGAATATTAAGATTCTACGCTGCCCTTATGGCAATTGGAGCTACGGCCATTCTTATTTATATTGTATTGTCGGTGAAGTAGGATTGCGCCGTATTTGCAGCGACGAATCGTGTACTTTCCCTATGATATAAAATCCGTTTGAGTATTCTTTCAGTAGTTTGTTGAGTCAACTGTGATTTGACTAAGCTCGGAGTGGTTTCTACTATGTAGAGACACAAAATTTTATGTCTCTATAAAATCAAATTCAAACCAGACGATGAACGAAATCTCTTCACCTTATCTTTTAGACCTATTTCAGCAATAGTAGTTTAAAGAAAAAGTATATCAAGATAAAAAGAGGCGACAGCGAAAAGCCGCTGTCGCCTCTTTCCTAGTTGAGGTTTATTTCGAGATGGGTTTTCTTAAGCGTCAAAGTAAAGCATAAACTCATAGGGCACAGGTCTCAGTCTTATCGGATTTACTTCCTTCTCGATCTTATAGCTTATCCACATCTCAATCACGTCCTCTGTAAACACATCACCCTTCATGAGAAACTCGTGGTCGTTCTCAAGTCCCTTTAGGGCTTCTTCAAGTGAGCCGGGAACTGAGGGGATTCCGGCGAGCTCTTCCGGACCTAGTGCGTAAATGTCCTTATCAAGCGGCTCTCCGGGATTTAATTTTTTCTCAATTCCATCAAGCCCTGCCATAAGCATTGCAGCGAAAGCAAGGTATCCATTGCAGGATGGGTCTGGGAATCTGCATTCGATTCTTTTTGCTTTGGGGCTTGGAGAATACATTGGGATTCTAACTGCCGCGCTTCTATTTCTTGCAGAGTAGGCAAGGTTCACAGGGGCTTCAAATCCAGGAACGAGTCTTCTGTAGGAGTTTGTGGTGGGTGCAACAAACGCGCATAGAGCCGCAGCGTGTTTTAGAATCCCTGCAATATAGTGCATAGCCAAATCACTTAGACCGGCATAACCATTTCCCGGAAAAAGCGGCTCACCGTTTTTCCAGAGGGATTGATGTACGTGCATTCCTGAGCCGTTATCTCCAAAGATCGGCTTTGGCATGAATGTAACGGTTTTTCCGTATCTTTTAGCAACGTTTCTGCATACGTATTTATACCACTTCATATTGTCACCCATAGTGACGAGCGGGGCAAAACGCATATCAATTTCAGCCTGACCCGCGGTGGAGACTTCATGGTGGTGCGCCTCAATCATAATGCCAAGCTCCTCTAGGACTCTAACCATTTCGGATCTTAGGTCCTGAAAGGTATCTGTAGGTGGGACAGGGAAATATCCTTCTTTGTATCTGGGCTTATAGCCCAGGTTTGGTTCTTCATCTCTTCCCGTATTCCAGGATCCCTCGATCGAATCCACAAAATAATATGCTGTGTTAGATGTTTGATCGTACCTGACATCGTCTAATATAAAGAATTCGAGTTCGGGTCCAAAGTAGGCCGTATCAGCAATCCCCGTGCTCTTCACATAGGCTGCTGCTTTCTTTGCAATATTTCTGGGATCACGTGAGTACGGTTCACGCGTTACAGGGTCCACTATATCGCAGATCACGGCCAAAGTAGGAGCAGCCGTAAATGGATCCATCCTTGCGGTTTTTGGATCCGGAATGACGAGCATATCACTTGCGTGAATTGACTGCCATCCCCGAATACTGGAGCCGTCAAAGCCAAGTCCGTCTTCGAATGCATCCTCATCTAGCTGGTGTGCCGGAACGCTAAAGTGCTGCCAGGATCCAAGGAAGTCGAGGAATCTTAAATCTACAATTCCTACACTATTTTCCTTCAGCAATTTTAAAACGTCTCCTGCTTTTTGAGGAAACGCAGAGCCTGTGGCTTCTTTGCTCTTCTTGTTGGAATTTCTTCTTTTTGTGGGCATTTCGTTAAATCCTCCTAAAATAGTATTTATAGTCGTCTTTAATCTTATAACGCATCTTCGCCACGCTCGCCGGTTCTTATCCTTATAACCTCTTCCATAGCAAGGATGAAGATTTTTCCATCCCCAATTTTTCCGGTTCTAGCACTGTCCATTATGGCGTCAACTACTTTTGTAACCATATCGTCCGAGACTATAACCTCAAGCTTTATCTTAGGCAGGAAATCTATGACATATTCCGCCCCTCTATACAGCTCCGTATGACCCTTCTGCCTTCCGAACCCTTTTACTTCCGTTACGGTGAGCCCTTGAACTCCTATTTCCTTTAAAGACTCTTTAACGTCATCAAGTTTAAAAGGCTTTATTATGGCTTCTATTTTTTTCATAAAATTAACCTCCTCACCGTTTAGTTGTGCAAATTAACAATGCAAACAACATACCATATTCCTAAATGCTCTTTCAATAACTAAATAGGCTATTTTTTGAAAATATAGGCTTGATTCATGCTTAATGCTTAAGCACGGAGGCTTAAAAAATGAACATCCAATAAGTTGTCTTCATACAAAGTTAATTTGTGAAAAGAATTGTGGGCAAATAAGAAAAGTGGGTTGATTTGTTAAAAAAGATTATACGAATGTTTGCCATCGGGTAAGGCAGGTTAAAATAAAAAATCATCTATTTTAGGGGCGTAGTTATACGCCCCTAAAAGGCTTCATTATTTTCTCGCGCTGAATTTAAGGCCAGACTTGCCTCTGTCCCACGTCCTGTCAGTTATCTCCTTTAACTCCACCATCTTTATCTTCTGTGTTGCTGTGACCGGAAATCCCTCCGGATACACCTCTATAAACCTAGGCACCATAGCTACCATTACATGCTCTGCCATCCATTTGCTAAACTCCACCGGATCAAATGTCTCCCCTGGCTTAAGCGTTATATTCAACTTTATCTCATCATCCGAAACGTTCGGCAGCCTAATCCCCACCGCTATAGCCTCCTGTATCGCCCCATACCTCATCGCTACATCCTGCACTGCTATCGGATCCACATTCTCCCCAGATACCCTTATCCTGCTAAACCTACCCGCGAAGTAGTACCTCCCGTCTATCCCTCTAGCGAACAGATCATCCGAATTGAAAAACCCATCATCATCAAATGCCTCTCTCGTCCTCCTCGCATCCTTAAAATATTCGTTCAAGGTCGTGTGTGGTACAAACGGCTTTATATACAGCAACCCCTTTGCCTCCTCCGGCGGAGTCGGATTCTCATACGGGTCCCAAAAAGGCCTGAGTACTCTATTCACATCCTGCGGGTCTCTTAACTCCACATAATAACCATCCATAGGATACCCGGATGACCCAGGACGATGATCCTCAGGGTCTTTCCACAGCACCATCCCCATCTCAGTTGACCCATACCCATCTATCACCCTCACTCCAAACCTCTCCTGAAACTCCCGTAAATTCCTCGGCGCCGGTGACCCCAGCATTATCCTTATTCTGTGCTTCCTGTCCCAATCACTCCCCGGCGCTGCCCACAAGTACTCTGCCACCGCCCCAAGCATATTGGCACACGTCGCTCCACACTCGGCTGCCCACTTCCAGAAACTAGATGCTGAAAACCTTGGATAGAATACCGCCGTTGCCCCTGCCCCTATCGCACTGAATAAACACATTACCTGTGCATTGGCATGCCCAAGGGAAAGTATACTCATCAGCACATCTCCGCTTCTCACTCCCTGCTGCTGTAAATAACTCCTTACAGTCATTACCACCCCTCCGTGATCCCTCGCTACCCCCTTCGGCATCCCTGTCGTCCCTGACGTGAACATACATCTCTCCATATCTGTTGTCCTTACATCCACTCCAGGATTTTCCGTTGAAAATCTATCAAACGTGCTGGTGAATGATAATGTCTTTATCCCTCCTATGCTCTGTGGAAAGCTCTTCCCATCCCCAGTAACAAAGATTACCTTTAAATTCTTTAACTCCTTCGCTATCTCCTCTATGAAGGGAACACTACCCGGGTCTGCTATTAATACCCCCATGTCAGAATAGTTTATTACATACGCTAACCTCTCTCCCTTCTCATCCTTATTTATCGGTACCTGTACTCCTCCCGCCTTGTGTATAGCTATGATTGATGCCACGTACTCCGAACAGTTCAGCATGTACATCCCCACCTTGTCCCCCTTTTTCACTCCAAATTCATCCCTGAGTCCGTTTGCTACTCTGTTTGCCCACTCGTTGGTCTGCTTATACGTATAGCTCTCCGTAAGGTTCCCGTCCTTGTCCGCTACTCGAAACATCGTCTTGTCCGGAAATTTCTCAGCCCCCATCTCCAGGTATCTCGTAACCGACAACCACTTCTTCGTGTCATCAAACGTTCCAAATGGTAGTATTCCCTCTCCCTGATACCTCGGCTCTCTCGGCCTAAATAATAATTGCATTTCCATACCCTCCTCTTAGAATTGAATGTTTTAAACTATTTGGATAAAAACTGGAATAAATTAATTTAAAAACTTCTTTGAACCTAATTATATAATAAACGGAATATGTTATCAATAAAATGATAAGAATGTCAACTTGCCCATGCGGGTCTGGCTAAAGGAAGTTGAGAAAGTGGGGTCAAGCCTCAACGGGTTATTGCCCAAACGGTTTTTTCGGACATTTATTGAGCAAACATTGGCAAATCATCTTTCCAACTTGCTGATTTGATTGTCTTATCATTTCGATTATTCATGCGCTCAGCATCAAATTGGGATTTGGGCAACAGCCCGTCAAATCGAGCATTCTAATCTTTCACTATCCAACTTGAAAATGATGGCAGAGAGAAAAGATGACAGATATTCTACATTAAGACCTGAACATGGCTTCATCTATAGCCATTCATAATACAATTAATATATGAAAACGCTCTTCACTTATGGACAGGAGTTGATGCGAGGATTGTAACTAAACTTCTTGAAAATTTGTGTATCAAATCGAAGTATTAGAATTGAGAAGAAGGCTGAGTAACCTTACTGAATCTTGAACCTTTCCTTCCATACTTGCCTTCTTTCCTCATACATCTTCACCCATGCAACGGCTGTGGCAATTTGATTGCCGATTGAAGAAAGCAAGGCTACCTCTTTATTACTAAATTCTTTCTCTTTATCGCTCCATAGCCAGATGCAACCTTTTGCGGTTACTCCTCTAAATAGAGTTATTGGCATTCCCACCACTCCGTGCTTTCCGAGCGCTTTTGCGTCAGGGCCTATAGTTTCATCGGCTTAAGCATACCTGACATTGAGAACTTTATTGGTTTCTATGACCCTCCAAGTAATGCCTTTAGGACGAGGTATTCTGGATGCTCTTTTCAGGTAGCTTTCGGGAACGTGCCTGTGGACTTTCAAAACTGCCTCATTTGTATCTTCTTCTACTATATAAATCATAACCATATCCACACTTTCCATGTTCATGAGTAAATCAGCAGAGGTTTTATAAACCTGCTCAAGGTCACGGGTTTTGCTTACCAGGTCGGTAATGATATTTAATATTTCTGAACTCCTTGCCACTTGATCCATCCAGTTAAAACTTCTCCTCTAAATTAAAGAATTTCTCTGAAAATTCTTTAATGATTTCATATACTCTGGAGATCCCTGTGAGTTTAGTCATTATAGTCATGTTCACAGCAAAAGACATGCCAAAGAGGTCGAATTCTTTATTTCTCACTTAACTAATTGAAAAAACAAGAGATTTGAAAAGAACAAAGTTCATTTTGTAATAAAAGGCTGTGCCAGGAAGACTTTTTTTGTCAAGCTTGCGATTGTGTATGACTTAAATTGTTATTAAGTAAAGTGAGTTCAAAGATTAATATTTATAACACCGATAGGCGGGGTTTTCTGACCCCGCCAGTAGGGGCAAGAATGTCTTGTCTATCGTTCTCTTGGGATTATTTTGATTCTTCTGTAAAATTCAGGTTAAGCAAGCTGATTTTTATATTTTCTTTCATGATTGTTTAAGACAGGTAAAAATAAACCATGACAATCCTTAATACTAATCTTATGAACGTTGAAACTAATTCAAAAAATGACAGGTCTTTCTTTGTTTATGTGACATTTTTTGTCCTCTTCAACTCTCGTAGAACACCCTCTCCAAGATGTGATTTAGTAATGATTTGAATAGGTTAATCAATATTACTAGGTAATAATACCAGTGGCACAACTCTTGCAAAATTATGACATAGATGAATATTCACCTTGCAAAAATACTAGTTAAAGAAAACATTGTTAGTCTTGATCAAGTCAGAGCAGCCTTCGAAGAACAGAGGGAGACTGGTAAAGGATTGGGTGAAGTTCTAGTTGGTTTAGGCTATATAGATGAATCACAACTTGTGGATTTTCTGAGTAAAGAATATGGCGTTCCCTCTGTTAATCTTGATGAGTTTGAGATTGAGGCCGTTGTACTAAAACTTGTCCCCAGGAAAACAGTTTTAGAGCATGGCCTTATTCCAATAGGCCGCTCAGGTTCAACCCTTGTTGTAGCTATGTCGGACCCTTCTAACATAATAGCTGTAGATGATCTTAGATTTGCTACGGGGTTTATCATTAAGCCTGTAGTAGCCCCTGAGAGAGCGATAAAAACTGCCATAGGCAAGTACTATGGTATGGATGAAGTTGAAGAGAAGGTAAAAGTTGATAGAGATGAAGAGCCTGTAATAGAGGATATAATAAAAGAACTAAAGGATTTTAAGAATAGTGTTCAGAAAGATTATGGAGCATCATCATCTCAAGACGAGGAGTTTGAGAGAGGATGGGAAGGAGTAGAGTCCGAGGCTAACCAAGATGAAGAAGTCCTGAGACCGAGTAGTTTTTTCTCTCAAGGGCATGAGTTTGATCAAGAGGGGTATGTGGTTTCCGAGTCGCTTGGAGATAAAGTTGTTGTTAATCCGTTTGTAGCCCCATCATCGTCTCAAAATTATGAAGTTGCAGGTGGAGATGAAGACGTAAGTTTCGAGAAAGGGCAGGATGATGATTTAGATCCTGGCGGTCCGCTCTCTAAGGAGTATGAGCCTCAGCAGCAACCGGAAGAGGAGAGTTTGGAGGAAAATCGGGTTGAAGAGACCTTGGAGCCGTTTGTTACGGAATCATTACCTCAGATGCATGAGTCTGATCCACAGGCGGATGTGGTTTCAGAGTCCGTGGAAGATAAAGTTTTTGTTAATCCGTTTGTAGCCCCATCATCGTCTCAAAATTATGAAGTTGCAGGTGGAGATGAAGACGTAAGTTTCGAGAAAGGGCAGGATGATGATTTAGATCCTGGCGGTCTGCTATCTAAGGAGTATGAGCCTCAGCAGCAACCGGAAGAGATGAGTCTGGAGGCACATCAAGAAGAGGAGGTTCTAAAACAAACGAGTTTGTTCTCACAAGGTTTTGAGTCTCCACAGCAACTGGAGGATCTCAATGATGACGTTGCCCTAGAGTTAGTGCAAGAGGAAGAAGCTTCCGAACAGTTTGTCACATCATCGCCTCAACAAGATGAGTTTACAAAACAAAAAGGAGAAATAAGTCCTGAGATGGCAGAAGAGAATGAGGGTTTAAAGCCAAGTAGTCTCTTCTCTGAGACAAACGTTTCTAAAGCATCTTTCTCTCCTGAGCCGATGGAAAAAGAAGAAAAACAACAGGATACCCCAGCGGTTATTCTGCTACACAGAGAAAAAAACTCTCCGGCTCCGCCTGAGCTTGAAGAGGAGAAAAAGCAAACATTCAAGCAAACTATTTTGGTGGTAGATGATAGTCCAACAATTCAAAAGATCGTTGCTATCACTCTTGAACGTAAGGGATATCGGGTGGTTACTGCTGCAGATGCTATGCAGGCGTTGGCTAAACTTAATGAAGTGGTACCTAATCTAATATTCCTTGACATAAACCTTCCTCACCTGGACGGCTACCAGGTCTGTAAGATAATAAAGGCGAATGCTCTGACTAAGGACATTCCGGTTGTCATGCTGTCGGGAAAGGACGGTTTTTTTGATAAGGCGCGGGGACGTATAGCAGGGGCGACGGATTATATTACGAAACCCTTTGGACCGAGCGCTCTCATACAGGCAGTAGAAAAGTATGGTGGATGAAGCAATTGATTTGTCAATAAAGTAAAGATGAAGCGAAACTTCATTCTCGTTAAAGGTGATTGAAGGTTTGACGAAGGGGAGGAAGAGACGAATTGCTCGTCGAGGATGAAATTGAGCGGGATAACACTATAGAGAACAACTTCATCCTTTTGCTTTCCGAACTTGAACAGTTAATGGTTCGACTGGAGGAGAAGAAGGGCAAGCAGCCTATTTTGTCAGTTCAATGTTTATCTGACATGGTGAACCGTCTTGCTGAGTTTTCAGAGAAGGTAATGAACATAGATCCAAGGGGAGGATTTATGGTAAAGGTTTTACGGAAGGTATCGGATAGGTATTCCCAGATGCAGCTTTTGCATTCCGAGGGGAATCGTTTATCAGTTTAAACAGCGGTTAATCTATATAATGGCTGGGCAGGTGATCTGAGGGAGCGTCACCAATTGTTTCATAAGATATGTGTCGGTGTAGTAGAGGTGATGGAGTCGTTCTTTTCGTTTTTTGTAAGTTCATTTCGATCAACAGAGATGAGAGATCAGTGGAAGGATGCTTGTAGTCTATTTACAGGCGATCTAAAAAAGATGATTGATAAAATTCAATTCTAGTCTTCTCGGTAGTGATGGAAAGGATGCAAGATAAGAAGATGAAAACGTCGCCACTAGTGAAGATAAGATTGTTAATCCGTCTGATGCGGGTTCCCATGGTATTAAAGAAGCTTATGAGCAGTCCGGTAAAGATACCAAGCAAACAATACGCAAACCGGGAGAGTTTGTCCGTATCCCGATCGAACGCCTTGATGAATTGGTGAATTTAGTCAGCGAGCTGGTTGTAAATCGCTCTACTTTTGAACAGCATTTTGGGCGCTTTATTCAGGAGGTTGACGAGTTGCAACCCAGCGTTGACCGCCTGCGACATGCATCAACTAAGATGGAAACCGGGTATGAAGTGATCAACCTGGGAAGGAGGAGGTTTGCAAGTAACGGTAAGGCTGTTGTTGGAATGTCAGTATCAAAACCTGTAGCTTCCAGCGTCTATGAATTTGACGAACTCGAATTTGATCGTTACACCGAGTTTCACCTCCTATCCCGGGAACTCACCGAGACAACAAATGACATTGACGCTGTTGCCAATAAATTAAGATACATAATTGGTGATTTCGATAGTTATCTCGATCGACAGGGGCGACTGACCGGCGAGATACAGGATAAGTTGATGCGTTTACGGATGGTTCCCCTCGCAACTCTTGTTACACGTCTCCATAGAACTGTTCGAGTTACAGCAGCCCAGCAGAGTAAGATCGTGGATTTTGTAATTGAGGGCGAAGACGTAGAACTTGACAAAACAGTGCTGGAAGAGATGGCGGACCCATTGTTACATATCCTCCGCAACTCTGTAGATCATGGTACATGGTATCGAGCCACAGGATATTTGCAGGATGATGGGTAAACCTGAGAATGGACAGATATGTCTACGCGCATATTACGAGGGCACACAGGTCGTGATTCAGGTTAGGGATGACGGTGCGGGGCTTGATCCTGAGCTTCTGCGTTCGACTGCGGCAAGGGGCGGATTTGTTTCCGAGGCTGACGTTATGAATTTGTCCGACGAAGAGCTTTATTCGTTGGTTTTTTTGCCAGGATTTAGCACTGCTAAGGAAATCAGTGAAATCTCAGGACGCGGTGTGGTGATGGATATTGTCAAATCAACCGTTTACAAGATGAAAGGTGCTGTGTCGGTTAATTCCACGCCGGGTAAAGGCACTATATTTACAGTACGCCTTCCAATAACGCTGGCCATTATGAGTGTGCTTGCTCCCTAAGGCCTCTAGCGAAACCTTAGCCTCCCTTTAGCAACCGCGACTCAAATTTCAAGGATTGAGAAGGACAGGATCGAACGTTTAGGACGAGAGCAGATAAATCGGTTAGAAGGCAAAGTCTATCCCTTTTGTACGGCTTGGTAATGTGTTAAACCTGAAGCAATCATCAGATCAATCAGTGGATGGGGGTCCCCCTGTTTTAGTCTTAAGCCTTAGCGAGAAGCAAGCGGCTTTGGTTGTAGACCAGATTTTAGAGTCGCGAGAAGTCGTTATCTCCAGCTTGATAAGGTGTTTGCCAGAAGCGTATTCGAATCAGGGAATGAAACTCTGGGGGTTCCCGATATGGATATGGTTGTTAGTTCTTACTGAAGTTCATTGCAATGAAAAGACAAAGATGTGTCGTTAAAATCCCTAACCCATTCACTCTTCTTTAAGAAAGAAGTTAGGTATTGATTACTTTTCTATTTGTGGGATTACCTACAATTCCCTCCCCCGGAAGAGTGTAGTGGTGGTTCCCTAAAAACCCTTCCTCTGGATAACTACCCCAGATCCCGCTGATGCCCAAATGAGCCCTAAGACTCGTTCGGGGAACGAGCCCTACATTCCTCAGCAATCTTACTACAACTAAATACTTTGCTAAAATGGTATTAATTCCCCGCCTCGTTCGATTGAGAATCACAACGTCCCATGCTTACTTCAATGCCTAATTCATTTTTTAATGTTAATATTGCCAGGATATTACTCTTATTGATTTTCAAATGTCTTATGATAGTTTTTTACAGCCATGATAGAGAAGAAGCTCCATTACAAATTTAAGAATCAAAAACTCCTTAAAACGGCTCTTACTCACAGTTCCTTTGCCAATGAAACTTCGGTGGATAGCAACGAGCGGCTTGAGTTTCTTGGAGATGCTGTGTTGGGCTTTGTTACTGCTCGGTTTCTTTATGACCATTTCCCCAATGCATCCGAAGGTAAGCTTTCTAAGGTGAGGAGTGCTATCGTAAGCAGATTGAATTTTGCGCGTCTCGCGCAAGAATTGGGAATAGATAAGGAAATTTTTCTGGGTAAAGGGGAAGAGCTAACGGGGGGGAGGAAGAGGGAATCTAACCTTGCGGGTGCATTTGAGGCTGTTATTGGAGCTGTTTATTTAGACGGTGGATATAGAAAGGTTTTTAAGATAATCACTCATCTTTTAAAAAACTGTCTAGGTCAAAAAGATATATTCATGGATTATAAAACAAAACTCCAGGAACTTGCACAGAAGCAATATAAGAGCATGCCTAAGTATAAAGTGGTTCTGGAAGAGGGCCCACCCCACGACAAGTGTTTTCATGTCGAAGTTAAAGTTACAAGAAAGGTTCTCGGAAAAGGTTTTGGGAGAAATAAAAAAGAAGCAGAACAAGCCGCAGCTAAAGAGGTTTTAAAATACATCGAGTCATTGAACCAATCGAAAACCCATGAATTGTAGGTGTGGGTCTTGGATTTGCATTGTTATTAACAGAGATACAAAATTTTGTGTCTTTACTCTAATCAGAATCTTCTCCATGAATTCCGAGTTCTTCCATCTTTTTCGAAAGCGTGTTTCTATTTATTCCTAAAACCGCCGCTGCCTTTTTCTTATTTCCTTTGGTGATTTCTAGAGTTGCTTCAATGAGAGGCTTCTCAATTTTTTTTATAACAATATCGTAGATTCCTCCGGAAGTGGCTTCGTTAATGGAGTTAATCAGGTTAAATAACTTCGCCTTCATTAGCTCATCAAATGTGTCTCGGTTTTCATTCTTTACATTTCTTAGATAAGGAGCTGCATCTAGAAGAGCATCGGATGTAATCGTCATATCCGAAGAGAGGACGATTACACGCTTAACTGTGTTTTCCAGCTCCCTTACATTTCCGGGCCAATCATACTCCATCAGGCAGTTTTTTGCTTCATCTGAGATGATTTTTTTCCCTGTTCCGAGTTCGTTTGCGTATTTCTCGAGAAAATATTCTACAAGGAGAGGAATATCCTCTTTTCTCTCTCTAACTGGAGGAATTTCAATTGTTATTGCATTAAGTCTGTAATAGAGATCTTTTCTGAATGTACCCCTTTCTACTTCTTCTTCAAGGTTTTTGTTTGTCGAGGCAATTACTCTTACGTCTACTTCGACAGGTTTTTCGCTTCCAAGACGGTAGTACTTTTTTTCTTCGAGAACCCTGAGAAGCTTTGTTTGAAGCTCAAGAGGCATATCTCCAATTTCATCCAGGAGGATTGTTCCGCTGTTAGCCTCTTCAAATCTTCCCTGCTTCCTGATCGTCGCACCGGTAAAAGCCCCCTTTTCATAACCGAATAGCTCGCTTTCAAGAAGGTCTTTAGGGAGAGCGGCAATGTTTACGGCTACCAGCCTTTCTTCTTTCCTTCTGCTGTTAAAATGGACTGCGCGAGCCACAAGCTCTTTTCCGGTTCCGCTTTCCCCTGTGATGAGAATGGTTAACTCTTTCTCCGCTACTCTTCCTATGGTTTTATAGATTTTAAGCATGGCGGCTGATTTTCCGACAATTCCCTGGTTGGTTTCCATCGTCTCCTTGAGTGTAGCGCGAAGCGATTCCAGTTTTTTAGAGTTCTCATAACTTTCTATTGCTCTTTGGACCATGAGTTTTACTTCGTCTAAATCAAAGGGTTTTGCTATGTAGTCGTAGGCCCCTTCCTTCATCGCATCAATTGCGTTTTTTACTGTGTTTTGAGCGGTAATTATAATTACGGGAATATCAACTCCTTTTAGTCTAATGCTATGAAGGACATCAAGCCCACTTAGATCGGGCATGTTTATATCGAGTATAATTAGTGAAAAATCATCCGACGTTGCTTTATCAATGGCTTGAGACCCGTTTTCGCCGTATTCAATGGAGTACCCGGTCTTTTCCAGGCTCCTTCCCAAAACCCACCTTATGCTTTCTTCATCATCCGCTACTAGAATCTTTTTTTTCATTTCGGTAAATGATTGTAGGGCACACTGCAGTGTGCCCTACTTAGATATGGGCAAATAAACCTTAAACACCGTTCCTTTTCCTAACTCGCTTTCTACTTGTATTGCTCCTCCATGTTTGGCTATGATTTGATAAGCAAGAAATAGGCCAAGCCCGGAACCTTCTTTTTTAGTAGTATAAAAGGGACTAAAGATTTTTTCCAGAGCTTCCTTTTGTATTCCTGTTCCATTGTCCCTTATCTCTATAGAGATTGCATTTTCATCTTTAAGCTTATAATCAGTAACCCATCGTGTAGAAATCTCCACGGTTCCTAGGGGCATCCCTGACCTCCCCGACTGGATCGGGGACCGGGATAGAGAGGGAGGGATTCTGGGGGACGGACTATCAGGGATTGCCTGTATGGCATTCTTTATTAGGTTTAATAAAACTTGCTTAAGGGAATCCCTGTCACCCTGCACCAACGGCAGGGTAACATCGAAGTTTTGTATAAATTGAATATGCTTTTCTTTACTCGACTTAGATTCAAGAAGTATGATCTCTAAGAGAATTTCATGAATATCTACCGGCTCGAAAATCTCTTTTGCAAATGGCTCAAGCCCCTTTAGCGTTTCAAGAAGGGCCTTAAGTCTATCTGCCTCTTTAATGATTATCTCCGCACATTTTATCCTTTCTTCTTTGCCGCTTGTTCCTTCAACAATTATCTGCGCGGCTCCCCTTATTCCGCTTAAAGGATTTTTTAATTCATGTGCAAGTCCGACAATAAGACCTTCGAGTGTAGAAGTGGAGATTTGCTGTTGGGTTTTTTCGCTGAGGAATTTTGCTCCTGATAGGTCTTTTACCTGAATTATAACCCCCACGAGATTACCTTCGTCGGAGAATAGAGGGGATGCTACTGTATGGACCGATATCCTCTCTCCTCCTCTCAAAATAGGATTGCTTTCATCCCCAAAAACGGTGCGTTGCTCTCTCAGTGCTTTTTCCGCAGTCTCCTCTATCTCTTTGGGTAGAAAAGTAAAGCACGGTTTCCCCGATGCCTTCCTTCTTGATATTTTAAAAATGGTTTCTGCGGTATCGTTCATACTGAGAACAGAAAAGTTTCTGTCAAGAACGATAATTCCTTCAGGAAGTGCATCAAAGACCTCTTTAAAAAAGTTCTCGTCTATTTTAGCAGTTTTGGTCATTTTTGATTGTAGGGGCGTATGGCAATACGCTCTGACATTTTCCTTTTCTGATTCTGAGAGCCACAGTAATATTATTTGAAATTTGGGATTATTCAAACGCACATACCTTGACTTTTCCCTATTAACCTTATTTAATAAGGAATAGGTAAAAATGCCACGTATTTTCGACAACATTGAGCAAGAACTCCTGCCCGCCTTGCGTGAAACACTTGAGGTGGCAAGCCGCGCTGATTTCTGCGTTGGTTACTTGAATCTACGCGGATGGAAGCAAATCGATTCATATATCGAGCATTGGTCGGGTGGGACAGGAAATTGTTGCCGTCTCCTTGTCGGAATGCAGCGACCACCACAGGAAGAACTGCGAGCGGCAATGAGTCTGGTGAATCGCGATGGTGACATCGACAACCAAACTGCGCTGCGCTTGAAGAAGAAACTAGCTGAGGAGTTCCATGATCAGTTGAGCCTAGGCGTTCCTACCAACGAGGATGAGTCTGGATTGCGCCAACTCGCAGCCCAAATTAAATCCAAGAAGGTCGTTGTCAAACTGTTCCTTCGCCACCCCCTCCATGCCAAACTCTATTTGCTTTTTCGTCTCGATCCTATCAATCCAATCATTAGCTATTTGGGCAGCAGCAATTTGACTTTTGCAGGTCTTTCCCAACAGGGTGAACTGAACGTGGACGTGCTTGACCATGATGCCTGCCAAAAGTTGGCAAAGTGGTTTGAGGATCGTTGGAACGACCGTTGGTGTATAGACATCTCGGATGAATTGGTGAAAATTATCGAAGGGAGCTGGGCACGAGAGGAAATAATCCCACCTTATCACATCTATGTGAAAATGGCTTATCACCTCTCACAGGAAGCGCGCGCTGGTCTTTCCGAGTTCCGAATTCCTCGTGACTTTGGAAAGAAGCTATTTGAATTCCAAACAGCAGCCGTCAAGATTGCTGCGCGACTTAGGTGAGACCGAGTTTATCCGCCGCCACCAATGTTCTGTTTGCTCTCTTGCGGCTTTTGAAAAAAGCGAATACGCCGATGATTGGCGTGAACTAATGCGCCTGTATCTTGTACGCCGCACACGTAGTTTCATTCAGGATAACTATGCCGAAACGGACCCAACCAACGAGCGCAAGTTTCTCACATTTGAAGATGGCACGCGTTCTTACTTTCCAACACGTGCTCCGAGAACTATAAAATTCAATATTAACGATGATAAACCTGATGATCAGTATGCAAAGCTCTATGCTTCAGATGTAGTTGATACGATTAATAGTCTAAACCTCCCGCGTTATGGTTTAGGCAACTACGTCTCTGCCTCGCCGCATGAGCCACCGACTCAAACCGAGGCCAAAGTTCTTCAGGATCTTTCCCGTGCAGGCAAGCGCCTTATGGGCTTTTGCCGCACCAACCTCTTTAAACGGCTGGAAAGCGGCGGGCAAGCATTCCTTCAATCCGTTGAACGTCATATTTCACGTAATTACGTATTTCTGCACGCCATCGAACAAGGACAACCGCTTCCTATTGGTACTCAAGATGCAGGACTACTTGATTCTCGAATAAATGATGAGGACGAAGACATCGGTGTTGTAGCCGGATTGTTTGATGAAGATGATAGCAACGATAATGTTTCTGTAGGGGCGAGGCATGCCTCGCCCCTACGCAATGAGGATGATTTCAAACGTCGAGCTTCCGAGGTCTATGCCGAGTATGTCACACAATACAAACACCGCTTCAAATGGCTTCGTCCTACTTTGTTTGTCAAAACGCTCGCTAAAGACTTACTTAGCGACGCCCATGCTTTACTAAAGGTACTGGAGAAGTGCGGTGAGTGGGATGCTGATAAGGATGCCAAGGTTAATGCGCTCACAAAACTTCTAACGAAGGAGCACCCAAACGAAAAGGTCATTATCTTCACACAGTTTGCCGACACGGTGCGCTACATTGAATCTCAGCTCAGAGCGTGCGGCATCTCCCAAATGGCTGGAGTAACTGGCGACTCGCCAGACCCAACTGCTTTGGCGTGGCGGTTCAGTCCTGTTAGTAACAACAAGCGCGGCCAAATGAAACCTGAAGATGAACTCCGCGTTCTCATCGCCACCGATGTACTCAGTGAAGGGCAGAACTTGCAGGACTGTTCTACCGTTGTAAATTACGACTTGCCCTGGGCTATTATCCGTCTCATCCAGCGCGTCGGGCGTGTGGACCGAATCGGACAGCAAGCTGAGAACATACTTTGTTATTCGTTCCTCCCTGCTGACGGTGTAGAGCGCATCATCCGCCTGCGTGCTCGTGTGCGTCAGAGATTGCAAGAAAACGCAGAAGTTGTCGGAACGGATGAGGCTTTCTTTGAGGACGACCGTAATGACCAGGTGGTGCGCGACCTGTTCACAGAAAAATCGGGTATCCTCGACGGCAATGCCGACACCGAAGTGGATTTAGCCTCTTACGCTTACCAAATCTGGAAAAACGCTATCTGGAGATTAGAGAGAGACTTGCCAGCGGCGAAATCCGTGACATCAACGACCTCATCACATATAACCTCGACATCCGTCAGTTTGCTCAGGATGTAATAGAGAACTGCGAAGGACCTGAACTATTAAGAGCCTTTTATCATGCAATCGAGAAGGTTACGATTCTCGACCCAACCTGCGGCTCTGGTGCGTTCCTATTTGCTGCGCTTAACATCTTAGAGCCTCTTTACGAGGCGTGCCTTGAGCGTATGAAAGCGTTTATTTCTGACCTTGAACTTTCTGCTGAAAAACACCGACCAGAAAAGTTCAGCGATTTTCGCAAGGTTCTGGAGCGTGTAGGTCAACACCCCAACCCACGTTACTTCATATTGAAATCCATAATCGTGAACAACCTATTTGGCGTTGACATAATGGAAGAGGCGGTTGAAATCTGTAAACTGCGTCTCTTCCTCAAATTAGTAGCTCAAGTGGAACAAGTAGAAAACATAGAACCCCTTCCCGACATTGACTTTAATATCCGCGCCGGTAACACGCTTGTCGGGTTTGCAAACTACGACGAGGTCAAGAAAGCCGTCACCAGTAAATTAGATTTCGACAACACGATGAAGCGGATTGAAGAAAAAGCCCAGGACATTGACCGATTGTTTGGACTCTTCCGACAGCAACAGACGGAACTCGGTGGAGAAGTAACGCCCGATGATAAACAAGAACTTCGTAATCGCCTGAGGGTTCTTGAAGATGAACTCAACCGCTACCTTGCTGGTGAATATGGCGTAAGTGTAGGGGCGGGGTCACCCCGCCCCTACGAACAATGGCTTGCCTCTCATAAGCCTTTCCACTGGTTCATCGAATTCTACGGTATCATCAACAGCGGCGGGTTTGATGTGATTATCGGAAATCCACCGTATGTTGAATATAGCAAAGTAAAAAATGAATATACAGTTCTCAATTATGAGACAGAAAGCTGTGGGAATCTTTACGTTTTCGTAATGGAAAGGGCGCACAATATTCGAATTATAGGCGGGCGTTTAGGATTAATTTTACCGATTTCACTTACCGCGGCACAAAGAATCAGGCCATTACAAGAAAAGCTATTAAATGAGAATTCGGTGGTTTATCTAAGCAATTTTGGTTTACGACCAGCAGCTCTTTTCCCTGGTATTATGCAACGCCTAACCATATGTTTGACTTGCAATGGTAAGAAAAGTGTTTTATATACAACTGATTACATTACATGGTACACAGAAGAGAGAGATATTCTGTTTAAGGCAATACAATATATTTCATCAAACGGATTAAGGTTGTCATACAGTATTCCGAAGATAAACAATCCAATTGCTCAAAAAGCATTATTGAAAGTACGTTCTGTAAGAATGTCCGGTAACTACCAGGATTTCAAGGGTGATTTTTGTATCTACTATCATAACGCTGGTGGATATTGGATCAAAACATTCGATTTTCCGCCTTATTATCGCTCAATAGTAAATCCTAATAAAAGACACACAACCATATCAGAATTGAGACTGCCAAATGAAGATCTGACTACAATATATTTATGCGTTCTTAATAGCAGCCTTTTTTATTTCTTTTGGAAGAGTCTTACTGATGCTCGTCATCTTTACCCGTCAGATGTAGCAATGTTTCCTATCGAACTTCCATTACCACCAAATTTGATTAATCGGTTGTGTTTGTTAAGAAGAAATTTAATGCAAGCCTACAGAATTAACTCAGAACGAATAGTTTACGGAAGAGCAGAAGTGGATCAGTTCAATGTGTTTCCCTGTAAACCCATTATAGACGAAATAGACCGCGCACTAGCACAGCATTACGGATTCACAGACGAGGAGTTAGATTTTATCATTAACTACGATATAAAATATCGAATGGGGCTGGATAATATGGAAAGCGAAGGGGAATGAAATTTGTGTAGGGGCGGGGTTACCCCGCCCCTACTACAGGTGGCATAATACATCTGATGGGCTGGATTACCAGGGAGAAAGAAT